>JADFXK010000005.1 GCA_015233625.1 Deltaproteobacteria bacterium
GAAGATACCGCCTAGTCGACAGGATGGCGGCGCAACCTGGTGATGGTTAGGCAGAGAGTTCTTTATTAACAGACGAATTGCGGCTTCCAACCTGATAACCCGCAACCCGTATCCCGTACTCCGCACCCGAGGGTCATATGTTATCTTGTAATGAGCTGTTTGATCTATCTAATTTTAGTGAGGCCGGGATTTTTGACGGGTTAAGGTTTCCATGGGAAGTACTGCCCAGAATAAAGGAGTATGTTCTTTCCCGTCTGGACCGCACCGGGGTCACGACGGTCAGGCAGGATGGGGAGGTACTCCGGAAGACCCGGGTCTTCTACCAGGGAGAGGTGCTGACCGACCATCTTCATTTGGAGCCCGGTGACGTGACCAAAGGGCGGTTTAAGGTTTATCATCGAGATGAGCTGCTCGTCGGAGCTTCGGTTATCTACGCCGGGGCCTGTCTGTTTGATAATGACATCACTCTGGGGGCGGGAGTGGTGGTTGAGCCCGGGGCCTTAATTAAAGGTCCGACCATGATTGGTGACTTTTCCGAGGTGCGGCAGGGGGCATACATCCGCGGCAACTGCCTGGTCGGCCGGTCATGTGTTGTCGGTCACGTGACCGAGATAAAAAATGCGGTGATGTTGGATCAAGCCAAGGCGGGTCACTTTGCCTATATTGGAGACAGTATTCTCGGACGGAACACCAATTTGGGGGCGGGGACAAAGCTGGCTAATCTGAAATTCATTCCAGCCCCGACTAGAATTCAGGTGGGCGAGGAAGTCCACATTATTGACCTGCACAAGTTTGGCGCAATTCTGGGGGATCATGTGCAAACGGGATGCAACTCGGTGACAAATCCCGGAACGGTGCTGGGTCGGCGAAGCCTGGTCGGTCCCAACATGACAGTGGCGTCCGGGTATTATCCTCCCCACTCCATTATTCTGACCGGATAGGCATTAGTCTTCGAAATTTATGCCGCACATGATAATACACAAGAAGATGTACAGGAGGCCTAAAGAAATATCCCCCATGATCATAATGATGGATCATAGGGGATATGTCGTGATGTAGGCTACTAAGTTGGTAACATCCATGCGTCAGCCCACCTGTCAGGCAACTAACGCCGCGATTCCTATTTTTTGTAGTCGTGGACGGGTTCTTTTTTGTCCTTATCCGGCTTACCCGCGTCCTTAGCCTTAGCCTTAGCTTTAGCGGCGTCCTTCTTGGTTTTTGCCGCATCCTTGTTGTACGTTGCCGCCTTAGGGGCACCAGCTTCCGATTTCTCGACCTTCTTATCGGCTTTTTCTTGAGCCATGGTCATCGGGGCAAAGCAGACAAACAAAATCAGGGCAAACAACGCGGCAGAAATTCTTTTGATCATAATCCCTCCAAAGTCAAAAAAAGGTTACCACAAGGTTTCTATATTTTATAGGTTTGCAAAAACCTACACCACAATCTTTGTGGTCCTGATGTGGCCAAAACATCCTGGGTAACGGTGAAACAGTGAAGTGACGCTATCACAACGATGGGTCGGTGTCAATTCAAAAAATAGACGCGACGCGTCACATGACATCTTTATCACTCATCTCGACAGCCCGATCAATTTCGGCTCTAAGCTGCGGAGGTAAACCGGGAATATCAACATTGAGGAACCCCCGAACGATGGTCGAGGTGGCTTCGTCCTCGGTTAGTCCCCGCGACATAAGATACGATATTTCCTCTTGGGCGATTTTACCCACAGCCGCTTCGTGGGACATCTCCACCCCGTCACAATGACCTTCCAATTCCGGAACCGCGTGAATCAGGCCACCCTTCAAGAGCAGCCCCTTGCACTCTAAGTGTGCTTTAATGTCCGGGACTTCGCCGATAAGATGTCCGCGGGCAATAATCCTTCCCCCATTACTGATGGTGCGGGCCACGATTTCCGCCCTGGTCCCCGGTTTCTTGAGGAAGATGCGGCCGCCGATGTCGAATTCCGAACCCGGCGACCCAACAATAATACTGTAGTACCGGGCGACCGCGTTGTCACCGACAAGGTAAGTGGTCGGGTACATTTGGAGCGTCCGGACCGGCTTCATACAAATGTAGTTGTTCAGGAACAGGCCTCCCTCCTCCACTTGAGCCGCCGACCGGGGGCGGACGACCATGTCTTCAGCCCAGTTATGGATCATGGTGAAGCTGAGTTTGGCATTCTTCTTGACAAAGAATTCAGAAATACCCACGTGTGCCCCTTTTTTGACATGGGGCGAGGTGGCGCATCCCGTGATGATGTGTAGTTCTGAGTCCTCTTCGGCAATAATGATATTATGGACCGTTTGCTGCAGCCCTTCTTTGTCCAAATAGAGGCAGGCCTGGATCGGATACACGCTTTTCTGTCCCGGGAGACACCGGATGACATACCCGTTGTGCAGGTCCGTTTCCGCGGAAGCAGTATACTTATCCATATCCACCGATATTAGCTTCCAGTAGTAGTCCCTGATCCAGTCGTACTCTTCCAACGCTTTTTTGATGGGGATGACCTCGACCCCTTCCATCTTACTACTGCAGTGAACGACCGCGGTGTCTTTTTGAAAATAGGTACCGCCGCGCTCTTTACCCGTCAGATCCAGGCCGGACATGATCAGACGTTTCTGTTCGGCATCGGGCAGGGAACGCAGCTCTTCCTCTTGGAGATACTCATGGGGCACATCAGCCGTCTCGAATTGTGCCAAGTCGACATCTTGTCCCAGCGCCGCTTTCTTGGTCGCCGCCCCAGCCGCTTTGCTTTTTAGTTCTTCTCTAGAGTACATCGCACGCATTCCTCATATCCCATCTCGCTGATACAATTTAGAATTTCGCGAGGATTAGTGGAACAGCTTAAGATGCCGTTAAACAGCACCTGTCCCTTATCCGCGGCCACGTAGTCCATGATGTAGCCGGTGTGGGTGATGATCAGGCCCATCTTTGTCCGGTCACGCTTTTGCCGGGCGATTGTCTTTTCATCGGAATGAAATATGTCTTTTTCGAGGAGCATGGCAATCGTCTCCCCGACCAGGGTGATATTTTCCAAGTCAACGCCGGACTCCGGCTCATCAAATAGCATCAGATCAGGATCTTGAGCTAAGAGTTGGAGCAACTCAGACCGTTTGATTTCTCCGCCGGAAAAGCCGGCATTAACATCACGGTCGAGGAAGTCCCGGAAGTTAACCATCTCGGCATATTCTTCCACATCTATCTCTTTCTTAGAGCAGATGTCGATCATTTGCCGAGTCTTAAGACCATGAATGGTCGGGGGCCGCTGGTAGGACATGCCGATACCCAAGGCGGCGCGTTCGTTGATGGGCAGTCCGGTGATGTCGACCCCTTTGAACAGGATTCTGCCACCCGTCACCCGATACTGGGGATAACCCATGATGGTCATCACGAGGGACGTCTTTCCGGACCCATTCGGCCCAAAAAGGATATGGGTCTCACCCGGTTTGATCTCTAAGTCGATGTGCTTCAATATCTTATTCCCGGCCAGCTCCACCTGCAAATCTTCAATGAGCAACATCTGATGTCTCCTGTGTCTAGTTTCGGGACGCGGCATAGCCAGTAGCCGCCTCTTTCTCTCGGTGTTCTTTGCCTCATGCTTTTGGGCTGAAGGTGAGAACATACCCAATCGAAATCCAATTGGCAAGAGGCCGTTTGACCTGATGATGTTAACACGCTGTTTTTATTTGATTGAAGCGCTGGAGGAGGGAGGCTTAAATGTCCTCCGGTCGTAGATGGACCACGTCTCCGGCCAAGATCTTCTCTAACCCCGTGTCGGTCTGCAACCACAACCGACCCTCGGGATCTAGATCCACGGCCGTGCCGGTCAAGGTCTGCCCTTGGGACATGATCACCTTAACCCGGCTGCCCAGGGTGGCCGAATGGGTCAAATAATTCCGGTGGATTTCTTCTAGGTAGGGAGGATCATCGTGGAACCGAGTATAATGCCCGGCCAGGTGAGATAAAATGCCGTCCCGCAACTCCGCCGCGGCCACGCTCGCCCCGGCCTGGGCCAAAGAGGTGGCCGTATCAGTCAGCTCAGCCGGGATATCATTCTGAACATTAACCCCGATGCCCCAGATCAGAAAAGGATTTCCTCCGGGGGCAAAATGCGACTCCATCAGCATCCCGCACACCTTCTTGCCGTCGATCAACAGGTCATTGGGCCACTTAATGGAGACCGGGAGTTCAGTCAGGCTATGGATGGCCTGTTGCACCGCGAGAGAGGCGATGAGGTTAAGCCCCCCCCAGGCAGCCAGCGGGACACCCGGACGCAGTAATAGCGACATCCACAAGCCGCCGGGTTGGGCTTCCCATTTACGGCCCAGTCGCCCTTTGCCTCCGGTTTGCTCTAGAGCCACCGCCACATACCCTTCCGGTTCTCCGGCCAGGGCCTTTTCCAAAACAGTGGTATTGGTGGACGCGACTTCCGGGAAGTGTTCGATGCGAAAGGAGTTATCGTTCTTGCTGGATATGTTTTGGAGTGGCACGAGTAAAGCATCCTGTCGGCAAATCGTTATCTGGCTGCCGTGGAACCTGGTTAAATTTATGTTTAGGCGGTCTTAGTCGGCGATGGACGAGACTTTGGGGGCTGGCCGTTGGGCATCTATCTTAAAACGAGTACCGGCAGCAAGCAACCAGAGCGGTTCAAAGCGTCAAATGTGCGAGGGTTCAAAAACGCCACCGGCCCACTTGAATATTTTGGTTATGGCGCAATTGCTTCCGGGCCAGTTCTTCCATTTGTTGTGGCGTGAGCAGGCCCCGGTCGATAAAGAAACTACCGATGGGTTGGTTCAGCCGGCGCTGTTTACCCAATAAACACATAATGTTAAATGTGGACAGATAGCCCAAACGTTTGGCGCAGTCCCCAAATTTTTCTCCGACACCCCGGTGGGCCAAGATAAACTGAATGTCCTGGGGTAAAAGTAGACCCCAGTCTCGGGCAAGTTGACCGATCAGAGGGCGTTGTCTTCTTTGCCAGGTGATGGCCTCGATGAGGGCGCGCCAGGAAATGAACCCCGAGTAATACAAAAACTGGCCGATGAGCAGTTCCCGATGGGGGAGAGGCCCAAAATAGGAGTGATCTTGCCATTCTCGTTGGGAGGTGGGCCTGGACGCCGGAGGCTTCCGGCGAGGTGGAGCTTTTGGTCCGGCGGGCCGGATAATGGCTTCATCATTGGCGATGGCGGCCCGAAGGAGTTCGTAGGCCAGCGAGACCTCTTTAAACAGCTCGGTCATCTCTGCTTCATCCCGGCCCATGGCCTTGGCCCGGTCGGGATGAGTCTCCAGAGCCTTCCTCCGATAGATGGTTTTAAGCTCGGCGGGTTGGATCTGTTTTAGGAAATCGTGGGAGAAGTTGTTTCCCGGGCCAAAGATCAGGCCACAGGCCGCCATAATCTCAGGAGTAGAAAGTTGTGACAGCATTCCGGCACCTTCTAATATTTATCGACAGAGTCACAATAAACTAAGACGACTATCTTACCTCCTAATTTCGGCTATTGCAACCCCTTTTTTGTCCGCCGGGGGAGTGAAGAACCCGGATAATTGCAAATGTTTCGAGGGGACATCTATTAGTTGCGGGTATCCCAGGCGGTCCCTTCATTGGCCCTGACCCGTAACTCGCAACACCTTATGTGATCACATCCCCTTGGAGAAACCGGCCGAGTTGCCCAGACCGAACAGCGAGATAACAAAGGTGATGGAGGTGTCCTCCTCCTTCTTGCTATAGGACAAATCAATACCCCAGCATTGGGCCTGGTAATTGATTCCGTAGCGGCTCTCCACCTCTGTGTTGGTTTCAAACGAATTTTTATTCTCGTAGATTAAGGAGATGGGCTGGATCACCTTGACCAGTATCCGGGTATTCAATTCCTTCACCCGATCCTGGGTAAACCGGTAATCCACGCCCAACACGTCGCCCCGTTTGTCGTTGAAGTAAGCCGAACAGTTGAATGACTTGAATTCATCATCCTGGGCGGAATAAGAGGTGTCGGTGTTGATGACCATAAAGGTGGTCGGGGTAAACTCCATTTCCAGTTTGATGGGTGAGAAAGAACGGTGCTCCCCCACCGCGTCGCTCCGTCGGTTAAGGTAAGCCTGGTAGGCCAAAATATCATCCTGGTTCCGGGGGCGGGGGTTCCAGGATGAGAAAGCGTTTTCATAGTAGCGCCACCACTTATTAATATTGGCCTGACGCCAGCGCATCAGGTTATCCGACTGGGTGGTGTCGCCGTTAGTGAAATCGTAGGACTGGCTGATCTTAAGGCGCAACATCTCCCAGTAGCTTGGTTTGCCGCCGGAAAGCAACTTGGCCATGATCATATTGTCCAGGCCATAGGTCACGGTGTTGACCTTATCCAGGTAATCCTGCCCGTCAAAATCCATAGGCTGGTCGGGATTTTCATCGGGCCGAAAACGGTAGGTCACAAAGGGCCGGAACCGATGCTTCACATTGGTGAAGTTACCGACGTTGAAGGGGTAAACTTTAGAGAGGGAAGTTGATAAATTTCCGGTGACATCATAAAGGTGTCGGTAGTAATCTGATTTATCGAATGAACTGTCTCGGTCTTGAAATTGATAAGCCGTCTCCCGCAGTCCCAGAGTCCCCTCGAAGTCGAGGAAATTTTTATAATGCAAGGGCAGGGATGCGCTGGGATGCAGATCCGTGCGAGTGGCTTTGACCCCTTGTTCACGCCAAAAATAGGCGGCGTTGGCATCCCAGTTCAGGTACACGGAATCATTCATAACCGGCAGCCGGGACCCGACAAATCCCGCCTTGGGCAGTTCCTGGACAGTGGGGTCATCGGCAATTTGCGTGGCTTTTTGAAAGTACGAGACCTTGCCATAGGCCATGGAAGAATCGCCTTTTTTATCTGCCACCACCCGGGACTGGCGATACTCGTCCACGTTGTCATCCAGATCCCGTCCAAAATGTTCCAGAAAATCTTCCCGATTGGTGGAGATGGAGTTAAATCCGGAGGTAAACTCCCGGAGGAATTCCCGATCACTGACCAGATCGACATCGGCCTTGACCCGAATGTCGGAGGGGGCGTCTTGGTTCAACTTGCCGCGCAACCACCAGCGGCTGTCATTGGTTCGGGGGATGTTGTCACCGATGAAATTGTCGCCCGTTTGGAGGTCGTTCAATCCGGAAATCCGAAAGGTGCCCTGGTCTCGGGTCCCGGCCGCGTAACGGTACTCCAGTCCCTCCATCAAGCCCCTTCTCGCCATGTAATCCTGATGAAAAGTAGCGTCCATATGGTCGTTGATGGCCCAGTAAAAGGGGACGTCGATTTCGAATCCGTTGCGGGACGAAGAGGTGAAGCTGGGAACAAGGAGTCCGGATTGTCTGCTGGTCTTAGCCGGAAACATGAAGTAGGGGAGGTAGAAGATCGGGAATGATTTCACTTGTAGTTTAGCCCCATTAACTATCCCATATCCATCCATGGTCACCCAGGCCTCGGATCCGGTGATGATCCAGACGGGGTTCGACCCGTCACAGGTGGTCAGACCGGCTTGCACCATATGGTAGGTGTTCTCTCCCGTTTTTTCCACCTCCCGGCCGCTGATATAGAAATGATTCGATTTAATGAATAACAACCCGCTTTGCATCCAGCCGGTTTTTTTGACGAGATTAAGGATGGCCTGGTCACTCATGATGTATCCGTCGTCCGTCGTCAGGCGGACATGTCCGGTGGCCCGAGCTTCCCCCTTGGTATTGTTCAGCATCACTTCATCGGCCGTGAGGCTCCTCTGCTTTTGCGTAATATGCACATTCCCTTTGGCCCGATAGAGGTCTTGTATTTTATCGTAACTCAGGTAATCCGAGTCCATCTTGAATGGTTCACCGCCGCCCAGATCGAAAGAGTCGGGGTTTTGGGCAGCCGCGAGGCCGGGAAAACAGGCCGCCGCCGTCATCATCAGAGAGAAAACAATCAGTCGCATAGTCATCATGGGGTTTCTCCGGCCATCGGATACCTCTCCCTGGTATTTGTTTATAATCAAGGTTGGATTGGACGGTGGGAGAAGTATGCCTTAGCCTCACCCACGGTAAACAGTGACCCGGTAATGACCACCAGGCCGTTATCACCCGCGGTCCGGATAGCCAGTTCGATGGCTTGGGGCAAAGATGGTTCAATCATCGCGTTATGATGGCCGGCCGGTAGCAACCTGGCCAGGTCGGCTGGTTCCGCGGCCCGGGCATAGGCGGTCCGGGTCAAAATCAGATTATCCGCCAACGGGACCAATCGGCTGATAATTCCGGATTTGTCTTTATCCGCCATAATCCCCAAAGCCAGGGTCAATTTCCGACCCGCGGCCAGGTCTTTCAATTCCTCGGCCAGGACCTTTGCCGCGGCGGGATTATGGGCGCCGTCAAGATAAACGGGAGGATGGTCCAGAACCTTTTCCAGCCGGCCGGGCCATTGAACCTGGGTCAGGCCGGCCACCAGATGTTCCTGAGTGAGAGACCATCCTTGCTGCCTCAAAACCTCGGCTGTGGCCAAAGCCCCGGCCATGTTCCGGAACTGATGGTGTCCCTTAAGAGCCGGGATCACCCCCCGCAACTGCTCCTCTAAGCCAAAATAGTCAAACCCGTGATTGCGGTTGGCCCGATACCGGACATCCCGGCCGACCCTGATCAAGGGGGCCTGAAGGTCATGGCACCGCTTCTCGATCACCTCCAGGGCGGCTGGCTGACGGGCGGTGGTGATGATCGGCACCTGAGGTTTAATTATCCCGGCCTTCTCGAAGGTGATCTGGTTGAGAGTCGTACCCAGAAGATCCTGATGTTCCAGTGATATCTCCGTAATCATGCAGACCTGAGGCGTGATCACGTTGGTCGCGTCCAATCTGCCGCCCATCCCCGTTTCCATGATGGCCAGGTCCACCGACTGCTCCTTAAAATAAGCCAGGGCCATGGCTGTGACTGCTTCAAAAAAAGTGGGCGGTTCGGCCGACGACATGGCTTTCATCAAAGCATTGGCCATGTCCAGGACCTCGGCGTCAGATATCTCCGTAGTCCCAATCCGAAACCTTTCGTTAAATCTGACCAGATGCGGCGAGGTGTAGAGACCCACCCGATACCCGGCGGCCGTGAGCATCGTCTGGAGAGTGGCCGCGACAGAGCCTTTGCCGTTTGAACCGGCGATATGTACATATTTCTGGCCGACGTGGGGGGTGCCTAACCCGGCCAGCAGGTTCTGAGTTGAATTCAGGCCAAACTTGATGCCGAACTTTTGTAGGCTATACAGATAATCAACAGCCTGAGCCGCGGTGTCGAAACTCTGGGGCGTGGGATTAGATTTATTATTGTTTTTCATTTAGTTTCCTTACAGATGCCTGCCGCGGGAATCCTGGCGGTCCAGGATGTCACGGGGCGCCCGGCTGACAAAGCGGCTCGGGCCGGAACCGAAATTACCATAAAAAGAATGGCCGGAGGTGTCCGGATAGGTGATAAACAAAAAATCCTTGGCCCGGGTGGCGGCCACATACATCAACCGCCGCTCTTCTTCCAGGGATTCGGCGTTGTCCAGGCACTTTTGGGGCGGGAAATAGCCTTCCTGGGCCCAGATAATGAAAACCGCCCCCCACTCTAATCCCTTGGCTGAATGAATGGTGGATAAGGTCAAATTGGCCCGATTCTGGCGGCGGTCCATCAGGTCGGCCTGGGAACTGGGCGGGTCGAGGGTGATATCGGCCAGGAAATGCTCCAGCGAGCGGTACCTGGTCATGATGGTTTTGAGCTGTTCGATCTCCCGGTAGCGTTTCGGAAAATCGTCATATCTTTCTTCTAAGACCGGGCCGTAAAAAGTCATCAGGCTGTCGAGCGTATCGGGTAAAGATTGGCCTGGATTCGCCGCCGTCTCCAACGCCTCGACCAGTTTGAGCAAGCCTTCTCGGGTGGCTCCTTTAGCCGGAAAATCCTTCAGCTGCCGCCAGGTCCGCCCTTCCTCAGACGCAAAGTTGATCATATCTCGGGATTTCTTCGGCCCGACCTTGTCCAACATCAGGAGCACCCGATTAAGCGACAGGGCATCTGACGAATTCTCCAGGATGCGGAGAAACGAGACAATATCTTTGATATGAGCGGATTCGACGAACTTGAATCCTCCGTATTTAGTGAAGGGAATAGCCTGACTATCCAAGGTCACTTCCAGGTCGAAAGAATGAAATCCGGCCCGAAACAACACGGCCATCTCGGACAAGGCCAGCCCCTGGGCCTTCAATTCCTGGATGCGTCGGACGACAAACTGAGATTGATCGTTCTCTGTTCGGCACTCCACCAAGGCCGGCCGGGCCCCGGTTTTCCGGGTGGTGTACAGGCATTTGGTGTATTTAGTCTGGGCGGAGCTGATAATCTGGTTGGTCAAGTTCAAGATGGGTTGGCTGCTGCGATAGTTCTGCTCCAGTTTGATAACTTTGGCGCCCGGAAATTCTTGGGGGAAATTCATAATGTTTTTAAAAGTGGCGCCCCGGAAGGAATATATCGACTGGGAGTCATCTCCGACGACCAGGACATTGTTATGGACCGAACTGAGTTGTTTGACGATGGCCGCCTGCAACAGATTGGTGTCCTGATATTCATCCACCATGATGTACCTGAAGCGCTGGGATAATTCAGATCTGACGGCCTCGTTTTCTTCCAGCATTTGCTTGAACATGACCAGCAAGTCATCATAGTCCAATAAACCGCTGTCCCTTTTGTACCGGGCATATTGGTCGTAGATGGTCTCCAACTGGTCCAGCACGGGGAAAAATTGGGGGAATTCTTTTTTCAAGACGTCATGGAGGTTCAAGGACAGATTCCGGCACTTGCTGACGATCTGGACCACCGTTCGGGTCTTGGGCAGCCGGACTTTACTTTCCTTGGGCATGGACGGCTTGAACTGGGAAATGGCTGATTCCATGTCGGCCTGGTCCAGGATGACGAAGTTGGGCGGCAGTCCGATGGCATGGCTATAGCGACGAAGACAGGCATTGGCCGTGGCGTGGAAAGTCCCGCCGGAGACATCACTCAATTCATGATCGATTAACTGGCCGGCCCGGTTGAGCATTTCCTGGGCGGAGCGGCGAGTGAAGGTCAGGAGTAAGATGTTATTGGGGGGGACGCCGTCCTCCACCATTCTGGCCACCCGATAGACCAGAGCCCGCGTCTTACCACTCCCGGCTCCGGCAATAACCAGGCAAGGACCGTCCTGGAAGAACACCGCTTCATATTGAGATTCATTAAGTTCTTTGTCGTATTGAATCATAATCCCTGATCACCGTCATTGATGTTGAATCGCCCTTGGCGAATAGGCGCCCGGCCAAATTTTCAAAAGAAAAATCCAGGACACCCGGCATGTCTCTTCTCGTCTCATTAGACCGGCCCTTACCTTCTATACCTAAAGGCAAATCTATTTTCAAGGAGTTTTCCGCGACACGGCATTATTTGACCCGACCAGGCTGGATATTCGGCCGATTAAATCCGGTTCAGAAGAAGTTAAACCGGTTCTATGCCGGCAATTTTATTATCCGTTAGCTGCATCAAATGGTCTTGCCTTAGGTGAATTTGGCAGGTATAATTCTTGAGCATTAATCATAAAAGCCAACACGTCGGGTTCGCTTTGCCCGGAGTCGGCCGATAATTGCACTCATGCGGTAGATCGCGGTAGATCAAGAAAGAGCAAACATGCCGGACCTGAAAGGACATTCAGCCGCAGGGTATTCGTCCTTGCAACGCTTGGGATGTTTCTCTTTGCCTAAAGGGAAAACATCCCTGTCATCGCCCTGACAAATGTCTTGGAAACATTCGCCAGACGGTTCATACCCATCAGAAACAAATGGCGATACTCAGATGGAGCATTGATAAAACAATTAGATGAACTCGCCTCATATGGAGCCATTCAACCCGAAGAGGAGAAGCTATGTTTATTGAGAATAAAGTAATTAAGGAAATATTTGAACAAATATGCCTGTTCGATCACTATACAATTTTGTGGGCTTTGGACATGGCGGAGGCATTAGGCAAAGATCCGGTTACGGGCGAAGAATCAGGTCTATCTTGTGAGGAAAAAATATCGAGGATTAATGAAATAATTTCTTCCGAGTATGCCAAGAAAAGTCATGAAGTTAAGGCTGGGGTAGCGATCAATAAGATCAGAACTATAATTGAGTCTTTGATTAAATCCGAAGGCGGCGACCCGTATAACTGGGAACCGGAAGAAGACCCCTGGCCCGGAAGATTTTATTTCCGCCAAATGAACGATTATTGCAAAATAGCTGAAGACCAGGTCCTAACCGAAGACGCTAAATCTATCATCACCATGCTCTCTTTAACCTTCTGTATCGAAGACCGCCGGGAGCCTTCTCAAGAACAACTGGCCGTGTGGTTAAATAAGTCCGTGGCCCAGGTTCAGCATGGACTTGAAGAACTGAGGGCCAACGGATGGATCAAAGTATCTTCTGAGGGGAAAGAGCTACTTCGTTTTTGGCCTGATGATTATCCCAGGAATAGAAATCGCATAGGGCATTCTGAATTGGATATCCAATCGGCTGATTTAGAGTCAGGAAGAGAGTAAAGTATGGAGAATTTTTATATCGGGCTGGAACTACTTCATTTATGGGGAATTCAAGACTTTCAACTTCTTGATTTCATGGGGCAAGGGCTTAGGGCTTATGATCAACGAGGAAGACTTGTGGTTAGCTATGAGTCACTTTCAGAGTTAGATAAAGATGACTTCGCCCCTTTCAGTTTTAACCTTTCAAGAGAAAAGTATGAGGCCGAGGCCCAGTTAAAGGCCATCCAAACCTTTATATTTCGGCTTGAAGACGTTCGCCTGTTTGCTTTAGCAAATAGACTTCCTTCGCCACAGAGCAAAAAAGAACCGCAGGCGCCAGAGCCACCACCCCAACCCGAAGTGAAGGTGGAAACCCTATCCGAGAAACGATTTAGGGACAGATTGGCGTGTAGAAAAGTCGCTAAAAGGCTCTGGTTGGACGACCCATCAATTATGATTACCAGTATGGTAGAGCGGCAAGAAGTCATCGAAGCATCCGGAGAAAGATCCGCCTCTGTCGTATACAGTTGGATCAGGGACTTGAGCCCATCCCATAAGCCGGGACGCCGAAAAAAGTAGAAGTCTTGGCGGCCGGAGCGACCCGGATCAGGCGGTTTACCGGGTCCTCACAGGGAAATTCGAATTCTCAAGAGAATTCACTCGGAACTTCGTCGAACAGTCACGACAGCCCCGCAGGGCGTGTTTAGCGGCCCGGCAGGCGGCGCCCGGCGACGGCCAAGAAAAAAATGAAGGGTTGAAGAAATCCCGCGTCGTGTGAAAAATTATGGTTCTAAATACTACACCGACTGAAGATTACATCATGTTCAAGACAGGAGATATCTCGTGCTTAATGAAATTGTTGAGATAAATAATTTCGGGCCTCTGGCCAAGGTGAGCTGGCCAAACTTGGGCCCGATCAATCTGGTAATCGGTGAAAACGACAGCGGGAAAACCTTTCTCTTGAAAGTGCTCTACAGCGTTATGCGAACACTGGAAGAATACAAGCGTGGAGAGGACCGGCGCACGGCCGCGGAAATTCTTGCAGAAAAGCTCTACTGGACGTTCCAGCCGGATAAGATTGGGGATCTGGTCACTAAGGGAGCGGACGCGGCTTTGTCTTGTGCCGTCCAATTTGATGCGCATAGTTTCAAATATAGCTTTGGCAAGGATACGACCAGGCAGATTGCCACCTTGGAAAACCATGTGCCACCCCGTTCAAGCAATTCAATTTTTTTGCCGGCCAAGGAAATTCTGTCCTTGCTACAGATTATTCTCAAATCCCGCGAACAGGATAAAGAATTTGGCTTTGACGATACCTATCTCGACCTGGCTCGCGCCTTGCGGCAATCACCGAAGACTGGTGGAATTGGAAAGACTGGCGGTACAGGAGCAACTGGTCAAACCGGGGGTAAGGGCTATCCGGAATTTGGAAAGTCGCGTCAGAGCCTGGAGAAAATTTTAGGCGGCCGGATCGAATACGATGAAGCCACTGGACGGTGGCAATTCAAGAAGGGAAAGCAAAAGTTTCCGATCGGTGTTACGGCGGAAGGAATAAAAAAAATAGCCATTCTCGATACGCTGCTGGGCAACCGCTACCTCGATACCAGTTCTATTATATTCTTTGACGAACCGGAATCCGCTCTTCATCCTGTGGCGATCTCTCAATTGCTGGACATTGTTGCTGTTTTGACCGACCAAGGTATTCAATTCTTCCTGGCCAGCCATTCCTATTTTGTGGTCAAGAAGTTGTTCCTAATCGCCCAAAAGAAAAATATCTCCATTCCCGTGATTTCGCCACAAGACACGAGATGGACCCCGGCAAACCTGAAGGACGGCATGCCGGAAAACGCAATCATCGATGAATCCATTCGGCTTTACAAGGAAGAAGTGGGGTGGGCACTCGCATGACGACGCAGCCCATCGGAGAATCTAAGATGACCTTTGGCCCATACCCTGATGGGCATTGCTTTTATATTGAGAAGAGTGCGACCTATCAGAAGATTCAGCAAGGTGTGAAAATGGCGGAGTTTCTCCTTCTCCGTTTCAGCCATGGTAAACCTCCTGTCGTCTGGGTGGTTGAGGCAAAAGAAAGCGCACCGCACCCCGAAACTGAGGGCGATGAAACTAAAGCCGGTTTTGATAAGTTCATCGCAGACGTGCGTGAAAAGCTGGTCAATGCATTTTCCCTGTGCGTAGCTTCCTGTCTTAAACGACATGCGCAAGCTGAAGAGGAACTTCCAGAACCATATAAGGCACTGGATCTTTCTGACGTGGGGGTCCGGTTTGTGCTGGTTATCAAAAATCACAAAGACGACTGGCTTGATCCCATTCGGGACGCTCTAAGAAAATCGTTTCAGGCCACGGTCAAAACTTGGGCGCTATCGCCTACTTCCGTTGTTGTTCTCAACGAGGTGCTGGCAAGACAACATGGTTTGATCCTTTCGGCGAATGGGAGAATTACATGACCAGCATGGCCAAAAGCATTCTCGAAAAGACAACCCTAGAAAGAAAGGAATCCAAGCATATGAGACGCAAACACTGCGAAATAACCGACCCGCAAGAGATTGAGCGAATTCTCTGTTCCGCCACGATCGGGCGATTGGCCACCCATGGGGCGGACGGCTATCCTTATATTACCCCGGTCAATTTTGTCTTCTACCAGGGGAAGATCTATTTCCATTGTGCCCCGATGGGCGAAAAATTGGATAACTTGTACGGAGATTCCCGCGTCTGCTTCGAGGTGGACATTCCTTTGGCCTATATTGATGCCGGGGCTAATCCGGGGCGACAGGTCAACCGGCTGCATCAATTCTACCATTGCGTGATTATTCGGGGCGAAGCGAATGTCATCCCGGACGGGCCGCTGAAGTTAGCCGCGCTGAACGCCCTGGTGGCCAAACATGAAGGTGATTCCGGTTGGGAGCCGGTCAACGAGCACACGCTCGGCTACCAGGCCTGTAAGGTCGTCGAAATTCTGCCGGACTACACCTCAGCCAAGAGTGACCTGGCCCAAAACAAGACTCCCGAAGACCGATTGGCCTTAGCCCAATATCTGAAGACCCGGAATCGGCCCGGCGACCGGGAAACCGTCCAGGCGATGGGATTTGATCCGGACAATCTGTGACGGGGTGGTTGCTCGATGCTGGTTAATGTCATCGTCTTCAGGACAGGGCAAGCGCCCTCATTGTCTGAACCTTGATTACGCTGATTTACGGATTTACTATGATGTTTGCGGCTTCAAGGCCAAACATGAAATCCCACGGCTTACCCGGCACTCCAACATGCGGATATTCTGCCTTAATCATAGTTCTTCATTTAATCAGCGTAATCAAGGTTCAGACAACGAGGCGGATTCCAGTCCAAGCCGCACCTTAATTCAACGTCATCGGGGCGTTGCCCTGAGCCGTTAACATATTTGCATCGCACCAAAATATACCACGAACCCGTCACCAAGAGAGAAGCCATGGCCTGCTGTAAATGCAATAGGACGGATATAGTCTTCACTGATCCTGATAAAAGGGAAGCCTACTGCCTGTTCCATGCTCCGGTGGACAAAAAAGGGATGACTGCGGCGGAATTCCAGGAGCAGGTTCTTCGTGAGATAGACCGGTCAAAAGCAGCGGATGAGAAATACTGTGATGTATCGGGCGCCATCTTCCCCGAGGTAGACTTCCGTGACACCACATTTTCCCATATCATAGACTTCGACGGCGCTACATTTACCCAAAAAGCCGACTTTAGCCGAGCCACATTTAACCAGCATGTCTACTTCCGCGGCACCAAATTTACCCAGGACGCAGTTTTCAGCCACGCCACATTCATCTGGGCCAACTTCGGCGGCGCCATATTTACCCAGTGGGCCGACTTCAGTGGCGCCACATTTACCGAGAAGGTCAGCTTCAAGCTCGCCACATTTACTCAATGGGGCTTCTTCAGCCACGCCACATTTACCGAGGACGCCGACTTCCGCTACGCCAAATTTACTCTGGATGCCGATTTCTCCGGCGCCTCATTTATCAAGGTCGGCTTCAGCGGCACCAAATTTACCCAGGACGCAGTTTTCAGCCACGCCACATTTACCGAAGCCGCCGACTTCAGTCTCACCTCATTCAGCGGGGATGCAGAGTTTATCGAAGCCGAATTCGCCCTGGCCTTCTTCAACGGAGCCAAATTTGACCGGGCCTTCTTCATTGGGGCCATCTTTAACCGGGATACCTACTTCAGCGAGGCCGAATATACCGTGGAAGCATCCTTCCGCGAAGCCGTCTTTACCGAAGACGTCTATTTCAGTGAGGCCAAATTTAGCCGGGCCTTCTTCGATGATGCCGTTTTTATCCAAGACGCATATTTCCGTGAAGTAAAATTTACCCAGGATATTTATTTCATTCGCACTAAGTTTGAACAACATGCTGATTTCAAGAATTCTTTTTTTGAAGGAACTACAGTATTCGAGGACACCAAGTTCCATCAGGCTGAGTTTAAGCGTTTATTCATAAAGGAAAAAGTATTCTTTATCGATATCGACCTGACGAAAGAAATTAGTTTTCTCCAAACCGACTTGCGCCGATTTCAGTTCGAGCGCTGTCTGTGGCCCAGAGCGCGCCGGTGCAAATGCTGCCGGTGGCTCGGAATGCGCATGTTTCAGTTCAAGTGTTTCCAATGGCTAAAAAAAAGAGATTGGCTCCGAGGCCGGGAAGTCCTCTGGGATGAGCTATCGATCGACTTGCTCGACGCGAAATCGACCGAAAATGATAAGGCCGAAGTGGCCCCGGACTTTGTCACGGTGGGCAATCTCTACCGGCAGTTAAAGCAGAAATATAAAGAGGAGCACAATGAGTCGGAGGCGTCCAAATGGCATTATAACGAAAAGGAGATGTTTCGGAAAAGCAGCAAGTGCCGAGGACTCTTTCTGGTCCCTCTAACCTATCTCTACTATTGGTTCAGTGGCTACGCCGAGAGGCCAGTCCGGGCCGGGATCATGCTGATTTTGCTATTCATGTTCTATGTGGGAGTAATGGCCGGCTGTGACTTGGAATTCACCTCTTTGCCCTCGGTTCAAGCTCCGGTCAAGGCCGCAGTACTAGCACCGGCACCGCCTCAGGCTCAGACAAAGGCCGCAGAGTGGGCATGGTTTCAAGTTCCGTGTCAAGACTCGGGCAACAAGCAAACTGTCTGCCTGAACTTGATAGCTATTACCCGCTCACCGGAACGCATCTGTAAAGACCGGACGGCGTGGAAGCATTTAGTGGTCGGTTCATTTGAACAAATCTTTGCGGTCAAAGATCCCTATTTCAAGCCGGCAACCTGGCCGGGTCGAGCGTGGAACCTCGCGCTGACCAGGCTGCTCATCCCGCTTCAGGTCATCTTTTTTGGTTTGGCCGTGCGGAACCGATTCAGACGATGATCGTCCGACGGCGTTGAGGTGTTGCATGTGGTGTGGAAAAGACACAACGCTTTTGTTGCATGCAACAGTTTTTCTACTCAAGCCTACCCCTTTGGACGATGTGCGCTCCTTCCATAAGTGCTTATACATATGAGCTTAATTTTAAACACGACGTCTTTTGGTTTATCCGGCATGGGTTTTGCGTATAAGAACAGGACGAAGTAGGAAGCCTACCGAACGATGATAATGTCATGCGAATAGAAAACCGGTGTCTGGAAAGCCTTGAAAAACGCGGTGTCCGGTTTTGGTCGAAATGATATTGAAGGGCTTTTGCACGAGACTCGAAGCTATAGCATATTGGCAGCCCAACAGAGGTGCGACCATCGGCGAGGTGGCTTGGAAACGCAACGCCCTGGATAATCGCCCAAATCATCAGGGGTTTGCTTACGGGGGCGTCAGCTTTCCTTTATTTTGGTCGGACAAAGAAAGACCGAAGTTATTTAGCTAAGTTAGGAAGGAAAGGGTTATCTTGGTTTAAGTCCCGGAATAAGGTCATATCATTACCGCTTAAATTAGTTGGTCATTTTCCGGGATTGCCTTAAATGTGTTGCGGACAAAAACAATGGAACAAATTCATAAACTTAAGGAGGCATGGCATGAGTCAGAGGCTCGGAAAGAGTATCGCATCGAGAAGTCTATTGGTTTTCTTTCCAGTTATTCTTGCGTTATTCTTGTTTTTTCTTTTTAATACGCAGGACTGTTCCGCCCAACAAGAGGGACGGACGTATCATGAAGGAACAGTCAGCAACCAAAGGCACCATAATGACAATTGGTCAAAGAGCCGGAAGTACCATCACCCACCCAGAAGGGTAAGGAAACGGACTCGTCGGCACCGGAGGGTAATCCACCACACCTCGATCAGCCAGCCAACGACTATCTCCATGGGGATACCCAACATTCTCTCAACCATAGGCAGAGTATAAGGGTAGCCTAGATTAACCCCGGCCTTGGCACAGACTAAAATGATCGATTAGGGGGGGCTTTCACGGCCCCCCCTTTTTTACATCCCCGGGCATACCTGCCAGGTCCCATGACGGTTTTCTGAAGTTCGTAACGCCCCCTACCATTCAATCTGCTGATCCGATTTATCCACGTCGAGCCCTAGTTTTGCCTAAAGCTTCCTTCAGACCTCGCCTCCTTACTGCCGACCCTCGAAAAACGCTATGGCCTGCCGTACCTCGGCGAACTGGTAGATGATGTAATCCGGCTCTACCCCGTTGGCCTTCTTCCTGCCCTGGTTGGAGGAAAAGAACACGGTCTTCATGCCGGCCTGCCTGGCGCCGTAAATATCGTGGTACATGTCATTGCCCACGAAAAGGACGTTTTCCGGTAACGCATTCAATCCATCGAGGGCAGCCTGGAAAATCCGTCTGTCGGGCTTTCTGTAGCCGTAATCACCGGAAACGATGATGGGCTGAAAGTAGCCATCAAGGCCCACTGCTTGCATTTCCGGTAGAGCCCAGGCGCTTTGAGCGTCGGACAGGGCGGCCAGTTTGTAGCGCTGGGCCAGCTCGCCGAGCACGGTTTTCACCTCGGGGTAGAGCTGCAAATGGTAGCGGGAAATACCCCGGTACATTTCGGCCAGAATCTGAGGCATCCATTTCAGTTTTTCCGGATGCAGGGCCCGGCCGGCCTCGGGCCGGCGGCGCAGGTACTCCCGCCACAGCTCCACGGCGTCGAACTCCGGGAAGGCCTCACTACTGGCTTGGCGCTGCTCCTCCATCAGTTGGTAATACTCGTCGCGCACCTCCCAGCGGTGAACATGTATGCCCTGGTAGGTCAGGAAATGGCTGATGCCCCGGTAGACTTCCTCGTTGCCCTCATCGGTCTGGATATCGATAAGCGTACCGTTGATATCGAATACAATGGCCTTGACGTTCATGGTAATGCCCTCAGAATCTTTTTGGCTTTCTGCACGAGCCGCCAGCGATAATCCCGGTCGATCCAGGAGTTGCGCGCGATGCGCAGCAGAGTGATGCCCATGTAGAAGGGGATGCGCCGGGTGATGGCCCTAAAGGCGCTCATGCGGTCCGGAAAATGGCCACAGTATTCCCAAAGGAAATGCCCGATAAATGGCTCGGCCGCGCCGGGGTCGCCCTTGCCCTGGTAAAAGAAGTGGGCCAGTTCGCCACAGATCCTGCCCAGGTCGAACACCCGGTCGGCCCATTGCATGCGCTCCAGGTCAATGGCCAGTACAGTGCGGCCCTTGCCGAAAAGAAAGTTGGAGGGCGTGGCGTCGCCGTGCACCAGCACACTTCGGTCCTCCCACATCAGGCCCTGATTACGCCAGGCCTCCCGCAGGTGGTAGAGTTCGTCGGAGTGGTCGCGTCCCATGCCCCATTTGGAGAAGAGCGAACCGATGAGCCGGCCCATGTAGGCATGGCTGTGGTCGAAGTTGACTCTCCAGTCGCCCGCCGTGCGGTTGTGCATGGTGGCCAGAAAATGGGCCAGAGCAGTGAGCTTGCGGTATAGCCGCTCGCGTCTGCCCTGGTGCATGGCCTCTTCGATCACCGTTCCCAGTAAGTCGCCTTCCAGAAATTCCATCAGCAGGACGTTGTTTAGGGCCGGGTTGAAGCCCAGGGGCTTGACCACATAATGGGGTGGCGAATCGAACCCCAGGCCGCGCAGGTAGATCAGGTGGCTGAACTCGGCTTCCCCTGTTTTTCCATGCCGTCCGGAGGTGCTTTTGGGGGGATAAAATTTGCCCACGAACCGCACTTTGCTGTATTTTTCCTCATAGAGGTAGACGTTGCGCGAACACGCTGACTGGAAGACGCTAAACTCCACGTGCTCCGGCCCGACACCAAGCTGGGAAACGATGTGATCACGCAGGTACCCGTGCAGAGGATCATGATGGTCAAGATGTCCGAGAGACCTGCCGATCATCATCACGCTCCAGGTTTTGTAATATAAGTGTCCCGATGCCTTCCGCCCCATGGCGGAGCAGAACCAACGGTATGCCAGGGTGTAGCGAGCATGTCATAAATCGTAACGCACGGGGGGAAGACGAACTGATAGGAAATCGCTTTTTGAGGATTTTGGGGTAGCATAATATTATAGCCGGTGAAAAAGCATGCCACTCTGGCCGGTCAAAACTGCTCCAGCTCACTTTTTTTTCAGCCCTTCAATCCTTGGGTGTGGCGTGGATGGCCCCCCGGCCCTGATTCCGGTCAATTAGTCCGGCCTTGGGGATGGTCGGTGGGCTGACGGGGTGCTTTTATCCTCGAGTGGCATACATTAATTCCGAAGACCTTAGCATACTTTCCACCGCATAATTGTAACATCCGTCGGTGATGCTGTCAAGTACATTTACGTTCCGACCAGGGCAAACGCATGAAAAAATATTGCATAGAGAAAAGTGTGGTTTTACAAGAGTGGGTGGCCCGAAAAGCCCTGAAAGGGCGCACTAGGTTAGCCCAGGGAAAGCGAAGCGCAGTCCTGGGTGCCAGAGGTCCGGCTTTCTGATAGATGGGGTTTTAATTGTAATCTAATTACCCAGGGTGCTGCCGCTGGCTAACCTAGTGCGCCCTTTCAGGGGCTTAATCGGAATTAATCGTTTTAAGAATATTTCATGCGTTTGCCCTGCTCATCCGACAGAAATACGGATTCTTTTTCTATAAAGCGATATTGTTTCCGGTCATGTATTTTATTATTGGACGGCCGCTGTCTGGGGCTACCGGAAATTTTGTTAAGCATATGTTAGGCGAACAACGATGAGCCAAGACCACTTTGGGTATACACCCCGTTAGAATAGCTACTCGAGCTGGCCTGCATGTAGCTTTTAATGGCTGCCGCCAGTTGGCTCGCATAGCTTGAAGTTGTGCTGTTGTTATTGGTCGTGGAGGTCGTCGAGGAGGATGACGAAGAAGATGTGGCATCTTTCTTGAGAGCCTCCAGCAGGGTCTCTAAGGTGCTTGAAGATGATGAGCTTGAAGATGACGAAGTAGATGTATCATCGCTATTAAGGGAATCCAGCAGAGTCTGCAAAGAATCCGCTGAAGTGGTCCCTTGGGTCTGGGTGGTCGCCGATCCCGATGGAGGTGGTCCTTGCATACCACCCATGCCCCCTGGAGGCGGACCCATCATGCCTCCTGGAGGTGGTCCTTGCATACCGCCGCCGCCCCCGTGATGATGGCCGTGGTGCGCCGTCATCGTCGTCTGAGCTTGGGAATACGCCTGTTGAGCGTCAGTCAGGCTGCCCGATTTCAGAGCAGTTCCTATATCCTGCATGGATTTACTCATGGGATCATTGGATTGGCTGTTCTGCCGGTTCGGGGCGTCGCTTTGCAGCTTAGTTAAGGCCGCCTGGGCGTCGGTCAAGCTCCCAGATTGCAGAGCACTACCGAGAGCTTCAAAATCCTGCTTGGCCTGGGCAAACTTATCTGCGCCGCTGGTTTGTTGATTTCCGTCCGAACCGGTAGTATTCTGAGCCGACTCATGGGCCTTAATCGCCGTCTGCATCTTGGAATACGCCTGTTGGGCATCAGTCAGGCTGCCCGACTGCAGGGCAGTTCCTATATCCTGCATGGATGTACTCATGGGATTGTCGGATTGGCTGTTCTGTTGATTCGGGGCATCACTTTGCAGTTGAGTATAGGCCGCCTGGGCATCAGACAAACTCCCTGACTGCAGAGCACTGCCGAGAGCTTCAAAATCCTGCTTGACTTGGGCGAATTTATCTTTGCCGCTGGTGTCTTGCGTGCTCCCGGTGTTTTGCGTCGTCTGAGACGACCCTTGTGATTGCCTCTCCTGAGCCAGCTTGGCCAATCCGTTACTGAACTCCAGTTGGCTGATGGCGCCGTTATTGTCCGAATCGAGCTGTTTGAAGATGTCGGCTACGCTCGTTGAGTTACTGGAGCTGCCGGCCTTCAACTTATTGCTCAGTTCGGTGGAGGTGATTTTGCCATCCGCATTAGTATCAGTTGCTTTGAACAACCTTTGCTGCATCTGTTTGAGGTAGGATATGTCAAATCCGCCCCCACTACTGATTGAACTTACCATTTTATACCTCCCTGTATTGCGCTCCTCATCCTTGATGACTAACGCCGTTTTGAATGTCCGCTCCGGCATGGGCTTCGAGCAACTGGTGAGAAATCCTCCCACCCCGGAGTTTCAACCTAACATCTTGAACCTCCTTTCAATCGTGTTCCGATAGTTCAGAACACCGTCCGTCCAGTGTGTATTATAAGTCATTATTAGTCCGACGTGTGTCAAATTACGTAATCTCTATGTGAAGTTTTGTAAAGAATGAGGGTGCTATCTTCACATTTTTTTACTCATACCAACGGCCAAAGTATGATAATGCTGAATCATGATCGTTCGTACCGCAAAGGAGATAATAATGGAACGAGTTCTCGTTATAGATGACGATGCGGGATTGTGTGAACTGCTGGTGGAGTACCTGACCATTGAAGGCTTTCAGGTCGAAACCGTCAATGATGGTCTGTCCGGCGCAGAACGGGCTTCCGGAGGGAATTACGACCTGATTGTGCTTGATGTGATGTTGCCGGGGATGAACGGCTTCGAGGTATTGCGCCATATCCGAGGTAAGATTTCTACCCCGGTGGTTATGTTGACGGCCCGTGGCGATGACGTAGACCGGATTGTCGGTTTGGAGCTGGGAGCAGACGACTATCTGCCGAAACCGTTCAATCCCCGGGAGTTGGTGGCCCGAATTCGGGCGGTCCTGCGTCGGGTCAAGCCGGAGCGGGAAGAGGCGGCATCACCAGCCACCCCCAGGAAACTCAAGGTCGGAGACGTGGAGATGGATATCGGCACCCGCGTGGTCTTTCGGGCTGGGGAACAGGTTGATCTGACGACGGTCGAGTTCAATCTTTTGGAGCACTTGATTCGCAACGCCGGGGAACTCGTCTCCCGGGAAAAGCTGATCAAGGCCGTACTGGGACGTTCTCTTTCTGCGTATGACCGTAGTATTGACGTCCATATCAGCAAGCTCCGCAAGAAATTGGGCCGTGAAGTAGATGGAATGGAACGGATCAAGTCGATTCGGAGCGCAGGATACCTGTACGCCCTGGTCAGTCCCATGGATAACCTCGGGGAGCACTAATTGCGAAGGATTGGTTATGCATAAGCAAAAGATCTTTATAAAAATCTATCTCTGCTTCTGGGTCGTCATGATTCTGGCTGTGTCCACCCAGATCATTCTGGACAGGCTGACTGGTTGGCGCCCGCCTCCAGGTTTTCCTCCGCGAATGCTTGATGTCCCTTTATCGTTGTATGGCCAGGCGGCCCTGGCTTACCATCTAAGCGGCCAGCAAACGGCCTTGGTGGATATGACCGACCGGTTACGCGAGGCTAGCGGCATCCGGGCCTATATTATTGACCAGACGAACCGGGAAATCACCAATCGTCCATTGCCACCCGAAGCGCTGGGCTTAGTTTCGCTAGCCAGGCACAGCGGTCATCCCGAAGAGGCGCTGGTCAAAGGGACTTTGATGGTCGCCGTTTTAACTAAGGGAACAAATGGTCATGAATATGCGTTACTCGGCGAAATGCTGCGAAAAGACTTTGCACCACATCGACATCAGGGATTCCCTCCTCACATGGCCTTGCGGTTGTTTGTCATCCTGGTAATATCAGGCATCATCTTTCACGGGTTGGCCCGATACTTAGTCTCACCGGTCATCGCCCTGAGTGATGCCACCCGACGCTTTGCCGCCGGAGAGCTAAACGTTCGCATTGGAAAGAGCCTGGGTAAAAGGAAGGATGAGTTATCAGAACTGGCCAATGATTTTGACTTAATGGCGGAACGCATCGAGTCTTTAATGACCCTGCAACGCCAATTGCTGGGAGATATTTCCCATGAACTCCGTTCCCCCCTGGCCAGACTCAGTGTGGCGCTGGAACTGGCTCGGAGACAGACCGGACCTCAGGCTGAAAAGTTTTTGAATAGAATTGAACAGGAGGCGGAATCGCTTAACGACATGATTGGCCAGCTCCTAGCCCTGACCCGGCTGGAAGGCGGTTTTGGCGGGATTCAGATGGAACCTGTCAACGTGACCAGGCTTGTTCATGAGGTCATCAAAAATGGTGATTTTGAGGCGCAGGGGAGTAACAGAGGCGTCAGGCTTATGGAAAGTCAAGACTGCACCATCCACGGAAACGAAAAACTACTGGGCCGGGCCATCGAAAATGTCGTTCGCAATGCCATCCGGTATACCGCGGAAAAGACTGAGGTGGAAATCAGTATCACCAAAGATGAACATCAACCAGTGCCATACGCCGTCATCTCGGTCCGTGACCATGGCCAGGGAGTGCCAGACACGGAACTCGGCAACCTGTTCCGTCCATTCTATCGGGTGTCCGATGCCAGGGAACGGGAGACTGGGGGGACCGGATTGGGACTGGCCATTACCGACCGGGCCGTGCGGCAACACGGCGGGATAATCCGGGCCGTTAACGCGGCGGGAGGCGGGTTAATCGTTGAAATCAGACTTCCCGCGGCTCAGTGTCCAGAGGCTCAAACGGCAAATGTAAAATAAAACTCCGAGCCTACCACGAATGTCCGTGACTCCCTTTCCTGGAGAAAAATGCGCCGAAAAGACGTTTAATTTCCTCGACTGCTTTAACCAATTGTGTATAATACGTCTCGGTCCCGCGGCTGGACTGCGCTGCATATGACTTATCGGAGCGACAAATGAACGGCTGTTTATCCACCCTGTCTATTCGCACCAAGCTTCTCCTGGGGTATTCGCTCATCTTCTTGGTCTCGATCAGTCTCGGGAACCTGATTATCTACCTGATCGTCAGGCATACCATCCAGACGAATATCGAGAAAGAACTCACCAACACCACCAACATCATCTTGAACATGGTCAAGAGCGCGGCCGACGCCTCAATCAAGAACTACCTCCGCTCCGTGGCCGAAAAGAATCGTGACATCGTCAAATATTATTACGAAGAGTATCAACAGGGAAAGATGAGCGAGGCCTCGGCCAAGGAGAAGGCCTCCGAGGTCCTTCTCTCTCAGCGCATAGGGCGAACCGGTTATATCTACTGCGTCGATAGTAAAGCCATCCTCCGCGTGCATCCTAAGATCAGCGGCGCCGACCTGTCTAAGGAGGAGTTTATCCGCCGGCAGATCCAGTCTAAGGAAGGCTACCTTGAGTATGATTGGGCTAATCCCGGCGATAAGACAAAGCGCCCCAAGGCTCTCTACATGACCTACTTCGGTCCCTGGGACTGGATCATCTCCGTCTCTTCTTACCGGGAGGAGTTCAAGGACCTCCTCAACGTGAGCGACTTCCGGGACAACATCCTGGCGGTGTCCTTCGGCAAGACCGGGTACTCCTTCGTCATGGACACCAAAGGGAATCTGATTATCCATCCCAAGCTCCAGGGCCAAAATATTTACGACTCGAAGGACTCCGCCGGCCGTGAATTTATCAAAGATATCTGTGAGAAGAAGAACGGGAAGATCGTCTATCCGTGGCAGAACCCCGGAGAGACCAAGCCCCGGGAAAAACTGGTCATATTCAATTACATCCCCGAATTCGGCTGGATCGTGGCCTCCTCAGGCTATCTTGATGAGTTCAATGAACCCCTGCTGACGATCAGTTACGCCACGCTGCTGACCCTGGCCTTTGTCCTTCTTCTCGTCGTGCCGATCACGTGGTACATCAGCTCGTCGATCAACAAGTCGCTTCAGGATATTATGCGCGGCTTCTCCCAAGGGGCCAGGGGTGACTACTCCTATCGAATCAATACCGGCGGCGGGGTTGAGATCCGTCAACTTGCGTCGTACTACAACGACTTCATGGAAAAACTCTCGGTCTCCAATCAGAACCTCCAGGCGTCGGAAGGAAGATTCAGACTCCTTTTTGAAAACGCCGTCGAGGGTGTCTTCACCATGAGCCACGAAGGGAAGTTTCTCACGGTCAACCCATCCCTGGCCCGGATGCTCGGCTATGATAGCCAGAACCTTCTTCTGAGCGAGGTCGCCGACGTCGGGCCAGCGGCCTACATTGAGGCGTCCGAACTGGAGCGCCTGATGTCTGAGCTTTCCCGCACGGGCATGGTCACCGGCTTCGAGACCACTTACCGGCGCCGCGACGGCTCTGCCATCTGGATGTTGGTCAATGCGCGAGCCTATACGGACGCGGAGGGCTCGATTGCCACCATCGACGGTTTCTGCAGTGACATGACGGAAAGGAAAAAGGCGGATGAGGCCCGGAACAGGATCAAGGAGGAACTCGAGAATCGCGTGGCCGAGCGGACCATGGAACTATCAAATTACATCGGACAGTTGGAACAACTAAATGTCCAGGAATCCCTTTTGCGGGAAATGGGCCAACTTCTTCAGGTCTGCCGCAACACCCGCGAATCGTACGCCATCGTCGACGAGTACGTGAACCGTTTCTTCCCGGATTACCGCGGAGTCCTTTGCCTTTTTGAAGCGACGAAGAAAAGGCTCGAAACGGTCGTTTCGTGGGGGGCACCCGGAGGCATCGAGTCGGAGTTCACCCAGACCGACTGCTGGGCCCTCAGGCAGGGCAAACCTTATAGCGTAGGCGACGGTGGCAATCGGCTCTTTTGCAGCCACGTTCACGAAAAAGAGTGCCGTGCCTACCTGTGTATGCCCATCATCGCCCAGGGTGAGATAGTCGGCCTGTTACACCTTCAATCCCTTCCGGATGGGGACGCAGACTGGAAAAGCCGGGCCGAGACCAGGGTGGGGCTCGTTAGTACGTTCACCAACCATCTCGGCCTGGCCCTGGTCAACCTCAAACTCCAGGACAGACTGCGGGACCAATCTCTGCGAGATCCGCTCACCGGCCTCTACAACCGGCGGTTCATGGAGGAGTTCGCCACGCAGGAGATCTGGAGGGTCAAGCGTTACGGCACCCCGCTGTCCATGGCCCTGATAGACGTCGATCATTTTAAGAAATTCAATGACACTCATGGGCACGACGCCGGAGACTTGGTGCTAAAGGAGTTGGCCAACCGTCTTAAGGATTACTGCCGTGAGAGTGACGTGGTCTGCCGGTTCGGCGGCGAGGAGTTCATCATCATTATGCCGTCCTGTCTCTTAGACGACGCCGCGGCCAAGGCCGACGGGCTGTGCAAGGAGATCAGGGAACGGTTGCGCATCTCCTACCGGAATGAGAATCTCACCGTGACCGTGTCTATTGGCGTGGCCTCCTGCCCAGTCCATGGCCTGAACATCGACGAGGTGGTGAAGGCGGCAGACAATGCCCTCTACCAGGCCAAGCACGGAGGCCGCGATAGGGTCGTCGCCGCAGAGATCTAAGTCTCTTTCCCCCGCCCGCTGAAATTAGACTGCCAGCCTAAACTGGACGCCGCCGGTCGGAAGGGCTGAGACACGTAAAGACGGAGCCATAAAGGAGTGAATACGTGATAATCGATCAATTCTTGCCAGACTACGATGTAAGTGCGTCGTACCATATAAGCGTTCAAGCGCCTATCGACACCGTATATTCGGTAGCCCGTTCTTTAAACATGCGTGAGTCCTGGATAGTCCGGTGGCTCTTCAAATTGCGCAGACTCCCCGGATCCGGCCTGACCCTGGACGGTATGCTGAAATGGGGGTTTGTTTTACTGGCCGACCAGCCGTCGCAAGAATTTGTGTTTGGGTTAATCGGTCGCTTCTGGACCTCTACGCCTCAGCTTCAGTCCGTCACTTCCGATGCTTTTGTCAGATTCGACCGGCCGGGATTTGCCAAGGCGGCGGGAAATATGGCGTTTATCCCCCAGTCCGATGGGAGCGTTCGAGTCACGACGGAAACCCGCGTTTTAGGTCTGGATAAGGCCAGCCGCCGTCGTTTTCGGATATATTGGTTGTTGATTAGTCCCTTCAGCGGCCTGGTCCGCAAAGAATGGCTCCGGCTAATCAAGGAGCAGGCCGAGGCCCTGTCCGGGCACAAATGACTGGCCACAAATAAAGCGGATACGCACAGACCATAGGCAAAAAAAGACCCCGTCCGGGCTTCGGCGCACGCATATGGCGCTGTCGAAACAAGTCAAAAATATGGCAAAAGATATGCAAAATAGAAGAAACCATTATTTTAAAGATGGAAAGCCACAGCACGAACTCTCGTATTGTGCGTTTCTGGATGTCCTTGGGTTCTCGGACAGAATAAAAGATAGCTTTAGTGGGAAAAATCCTAATGCCTTGCTTGAAAAATTCCATAAGATTTTGTCCGACCGAATTGAGGCTCTCAATGCTCACACATCTTTTCTATATTTCAAGGCATTCACTGACAACGTAATTTTAGCTTGCCCCCAATTCACTGAAGATCTTGAGTCAGAATTCGGGTTTATCCTTGGGTCAATTTCTGAATATCAGTATATAATGGCGCTGGAAGGTTTTTTTATACGTGGAGGTCTATCTATAGGTCCATTATTCATGGATGAAAATTGTGTATACGGTCCTGCGCTGTTGAGCGCGTATGAGCTTGAAAGTAAACATGCGGTGCACCCAATTGTGGTATTATCGAACGACGTGAAGGATCTCGTACTTTCTCATGTTAACTACTATGCAATAAAAAAAGAAGCCCCACAAAATAGAGATGCTTGGGTAAATTCCGACGGTCGGTTCTTCTTGAATTACCTGTCAGAGTGCATTATAGATAGTGGAGATGACGAATTTGTGGATTGGGATTCTTTGAGCATGCATGCTCGCAACATCGAGAAATGTCTCAAACAACACTATGGAAACTCGACAGTTTTCTCGAAGTACGCGTGGCTAGCTAATTACCATAATCAGTTTTGCGAAACAGTGTCAGACTTCGACGGTTTTACTTCATCGGTCGAGATATCGGCCCAGGAGTATTCAATTAAACTCAGGAAAATATCGGAGCTTGATTTATAAAGAGCACTCGAGCCATGACTGGGCAAAGCTGCCAGCAAGGTAAGCACGTTCTCGGAGCCTGCGACAGGGGAGTCGGCTTGACGCAGCGTGCCAGGGAGGGAAAATGCTTTTCGGAGCAGGAAGATTCAATGCCGAACAAATGATCAACCCCGTCCGAGCTTCCAACACGCCCAAGGCGGTATCGAGATAAATCGAACGGGGCGTAAGTACCTTTAAATCTAAGAATATCGCCCATCACCGGATTGCTGACAGGGGTAATTCAATTTATTCCACTAATTCCACCCGACGCCCAACCTCACATCACATGGGGATAATCATGGGCAATATCATGGGCCGGCGTTTTAAGACGTTGTAGAAGAATTTGCGGACTTCGCGGCGGATTTCATTTTCTATTTCCAACCAGTCGAACTCACCTTTCTCGTGAAAGCGTTCAAACACCTCGATCACAATACAGCGGGAATCTTCCAGCAGATCTTGTTTCATCCCCTCAAAGATAAAGCCGCGGGACAGGACATCCGGACCGTTAAGAATCGCTCCGGTCAGGTTGTCCACCACCGTCACGAACACGACCATCCCGTCGGCCGATAGGAAGTGCCGGTCGCGCAGAACAATCTCGCCCACATCGCCTATGCCTTTGCCGTCAACCAGGACCCGGCCCACGGGTACGCTTCCGGTGATGGCCGCGTCGCCTTGATGGTCGAAGGTGATGACGTTTCCGTTATGGGCTATCAGCACCCGTCCGGCCGGGATGCCGGTAGACCGGGCGAGCTGGGCGTGCTTGACCAGGTGCCGGTACTCGCCATGGATGGGGACAAAGTACTTGGGGCGGGTCAAGGTTAAGAGCAACTTCAGTTCTTCCTGGTAGGCATGGCCCGAAGTGTGGATATGGGACACCTTCTCGTAAACGACTTCCGACCCGCGGCGGTAGAGGCTGTTGATGATATCGGAGATGGCCTTCTCGTTGCCGGGAATGAATTTGGATGACAGAATTACCGTATCCCCACGCTTGATCTTAACGTACTTATGATCATCCACTGCCATCCGGGTCAAAGCCGACATGGGTTCGCCCTGGGAGCCGGTGGTGACGATAATTATGCGCTCATCCGGATAATTTCGGATTTCACCGATATTTATTTCCATGCCGGATGGGATTTTCAGGTAACCCAGATCCTTGGCAATGCGCATGTTGACGTGCATGCTCTTGCCGTTAAAGGCAATCTTTCGGTTGAATTCTCGGGCGACGTTGACGACCTGCTGAATGCGCTGGATATTGGAGGCAAAGACGGCCACTACGATGCGGCCCTTGCATTCTCGGAAGATGTCCTTGAAAGTGGCGGCCAGGATATTCTCCGAAGGCGAGTATCCTTCTCGTTCCACATTGGTCGAGTCCGAAAGCAAGGCCAGGACCCCGGATTCTCCGTAGGTAGCGAATCGGCCCAAATCGGTCAAACGTCCGTCTATGGGGGTCTGGTCGATTTTAAAGTCACCGGAATGAATTATTGTGCCCACCGGTGAGCTGATGGCCAGTCCCACTCCATCCATGATGCTATGGTTGACATGGAGACATTCGATTGAAAAGGGATCGATCCGAATGATCCCGCGGGGGGCGATCAAGCGCAAAGGTACCACATCTTCCAGCCGGTGTTCCTGGAGTTTGATCTTCAGGATTTCCAAGGTCAGCCGGGTGCCATAAATAGGCGCCTGAATGTGCTTGATCAGGAACGGAATAGCTCCGATATGATCTTCATGCCCGTGAGTCAGGATGACGGCCTTTATTTTACTTTGATTTTCCTTGAGGTAGGTGATGTCGGGGATAACTACATCGACCCCCAACATGTGTTCCTCCGGGAACATCAGTCCGGCATCAATCAGGATGATGGTGTCTTCATATTGGATCACCATCATGTTTAGGCCGATTTCACCCAAACCGCCCAAGGGGATGATCTTCAAGGCGGCCTCCGGTCGGCCGGGATCGGGCTGATTTTGTGTCAATTGGTTTGGATAGCTCATAAATAATTCTTATCTATTTTCTCGAGGATGGCCGCCTTGACCCGATCAGCTACCTCATAGCGTTGTTTATAACTCAATCCCGCAGTTTCGATGGGGCGGCCCAAGGCCACCTTAATCCGACCGGGGCGGAGACAGAGAGTCTTGCCGGGCAGCACCCGGGCGCTGCCGGAAATGCCGACGGGGACAATGGGCCGCTTTGATTTGATGGCCAGCAGGAAACCGCCGGGTTTGAACGGCAAGAGTTGTCCGTCAAGGGACCGGGTGCCTTCGGGGAAGATAATCACGGAAGTGCCTTGCTGAACCTTTTTAGCAGCCAGTTCGAGGCTTTGCATGGCGGATTTTTTGTTACCTCGGTCAATCGGGATGTAGCCGGTACTGGCCATGAACCTGCCGAAGCAGGGGATGTCGAATAGTTCCTTTTTAGCCAGCCAGCGAAATTGGACTGGAAGGTATCCCTGGAGCACAATGATGTCTAAGGCGCTTTGATGATTGGAAGCGTAGACGTACGATTGTTCAGGATCGATGTTTTCCAGCCCTTCTAATATGACATCAATGCCGGCGGCCAGGCCGATCAAACGGCCCCAAAGTTGGGCCAACCTGTGACATTTATTGCCATTCTTATCGACTACCGAGACAAAAAGGATGATGCAGCCGATAACCAGAGTGCCTAAGATCACAGTCATGATAGCCCAGACACGGCGAAAGATAAATTGATTACATTGATTAGACATAATTAGCCAGAATTCCCAAGTATAGTCAGCAGGCTGAAGACTAAAAAACTTATGTTTATGTTAATGCCCAGAAAAGACCCAAAAGGGCCCGGTTGGTTAGCCCAATCCCGTAGGGCTAGGGATCAGTCTGGGAATACTTTTAATTAATTTAATAAGTTATCCCAAGGTCGGAGGCGCTCTGGACCGGGTGGGCCGGAAAAAAATAACCGCACGCATTGTACCACAACCTATGCCCCGGTGGTCAACAAATATTTCGCTTGACAGGCAACGTAATTGCCTTCGGGGTATCCACCTGATCCTGTCCCATTTGCCGTCTGGGGCAAAATTTTTCGCTTCAGCTTGGCTGGCTTTTCTGCTAAGATTGTCTGGATTAGGTTTGAAGCCCCATTTCAGTGGGCGAGACCAGGTTTCGGATGCTGGGGGGGGCCGATGTGCCCGCGCCGATGGCCGATGGCCGATGATCCGATAATGGATATGAAATCTTTGTCACATCGCCTGGTTAGTCTGGCCATAAGCAATGGCGAGACTTGGCGAGATCCAGACAACGAAGTGGCCAACACTTGATAATTTAAACTAAAATAGGTCGAACCGAAAATGAACGAACTGGTCATTCTCTTGGCGCCCAGGACGCTGGCCGTCAGAAATCGGATTAAGTACCGCAGCAAATCCACCGGCTCTAAACTGGCCTTCATGGGAATGATCGGCGCGGCCTTCTGGGCTCTAATCTTTTATGTCTTCTATCGGGTGTTGGGATACTTCCAGGGGGTGGAGGACTTCGGGGACGTGCTGGCCTACAAGCTCTTGTCCGTCGTCATTCTAACCTTTTTTTCCGTTCTCATATTTTCCAATGTGGTGGCCGCCATCTCCACTTTTTTCCTGGCCAAGGACCTGGAACTGGTTCATGCCACTCCGGCTTCCCGTGAAGGTATTTTCTGGTCTCGCTGGGTCAATACCATTGTTGACAGTTCCTGGATGGTCTTGATTTTCGGCGCGCCCGTGTTTCTGGCCTACGGCGTCGTTTACTCGGCTGGACTTGGCTTCTATCTGACCTTGCTATCGGTGTTCCTCACTTTGATTATGATTTCTTCGGCCCTGGGGGTGTTAGTGGTGCAGGCCTTGGTCAACGTCTTCCCGGCCAGAAGGATGCGGGATATACTATTTTTTCTCGGGATCGTGGCGGCCATATTAGTTTACTTTTTGTTTCGCTTCATTCGCCCCGAACGGCTGGTCAATCCCGAAGGCTTCGCCACCATGGTCTTATATTTTAGGGAAATGAAGGGCGTTCACTCTGTCTTCTTGCCCAGCCATTGGGTGACGGAAACACTCTGGGGGATGCTGTCTCCGGAAATGGGAGCCCAAACGTTTTTCCATCTGCTACTTTGGTCCACCACCCTGGCCTTGATCGTGATTACGACCTGGGTGGGAGGCTGGTTGTACCATTTGGGTTGGTCTCGATCATTGGAGGGGAAGAAATCCCGGCGCCTGGGGAGGTCATTCTTGGACGGGGCAGCCGGTATCTTTACCTTTTATTTAAGGCCTGATATCAGGTCGGTTATCCAAAAAGATTTTAAGACATTTTTTCGGGACAACAATCAATGGTCGCAGCTTTTTTTGTTGGCCGCACTGGTGGTGGTGTACCTATACAATTTTAGTGTCTTGCCGGTGGACATTGCAGCCGCCCAATCTTACTACCTGGTGAATCTGCTGGCTTTCTTGAATCTAGGCCTGGCCGGTTTTGTCCTGGCAGCCGTGGCGGTAAGATTTGTCTTTCCGGTGGTCAGCCTGGAAGGGCCGGCCTTCTGGCTGATCAGAAGTTCTCCAATGTCAATTAAGAAGTTTCTTTGGGGCAAATTTTGGGCCTATTTGCCACCTCTGCTCATCTTGGCTGAGGTGCTGACGTTGGTGACCAACCGGATGCTGAACGTGTCCTCAGCCATGAACTGGTTGTCGGCCGTGACC
>JADFXK010000600.1 GCA_015233625.1 Deltaproteobacteria bacterium
GCCCTGCATTTATTGGATTCTGTCGTTCCCTTTTTTGACAGACCGATAGAGGTGGCAGGCAGCAAAACCGAGACTACCCGGCGGTCCAATCCGTGAGTATTCTGCTTTAATCATGGTCAATCAGTCAATCAGCGCAATCAAAGTTCAGACAATAAGCGAACTCATTTCGCTCATATTTTTATCTGCGCAAATCTGTGCAATCTGTGGATTTAATGATTGCTAAGAAGAGCATCACATGGTACTTTACGGCCTACTATTAGCAACTCACGGTCGGGAGGAGTCACAATTTTGTAAATGAGCACGCTCTAAAATACAAGGGGGATGACTGTGCGCGATGCGGTTTTATTCGGATTTTTTTCATCAATTTGCCTGAGGCGCTTTTGGCGGCGGATATTTCCGGTGTTGGTGGCGTCCGCCGTCGTGATCATTCCGGTCATCATCGGCTGCGACAAGCACGAGGCCAAAAAACCTGAAGCTAAGGCGACCGAGGTGACCGCGCTCAAGGTCACCCTACAGGATGTCCCGATCGTCTCCGAATACATCGCCCAGACGCAAAGCTCGCGCGAGGTCAGCATCAACGCCCGGGTCAACGGTTTCCTCGACCGGTGGGTCTATCGGGAAGGCACCATGGTCAAGGAGGGTCAAGTACTTTTCCTGATGGACCCCAAGCCGTTCAAAGCGCAGCTCGATCAAGCCAAAGCGGCCCTGGCCATGCAAGAGGCCTCCCTGGCCACGGCTCGGGCCAATCTGGCTCGGGTACAACCCCTGACCGCCTTAAACGCTTTGTCGAAAAAAGACCTGGATGACGCCACCGGGCAGTTCCAGACGGCGGCCGCGGCGGTGGAACAGGCCAAAGCCCAGGTCCAAACGGCCAAACTCAATCTCTCCTATACCACCATCTTCTCACCGGTGGACGGCATCACCAGTTATGCCAAACAGGCGGAAGGCACCTATATCAACGAGCAAAACAGCCAGCTCACCACCGTGGCCGTTCTCTCGCCCATGTGGGTCAACTTCAGTCTGTCGGAAAACCAAATGCGCCGGTTTCACGACGAGATTGAGAAAAAACTGGTCAAACCACCGACGAATATGAATTTTGAGGTGAAGGTCATCCTCATCGACGGCACCGAATTCCCCTACACCGGCCGGATTACCTTTGCCGAACCTTCCTATAACTCCCAGACCGGGACCTTTCTTCTCCGGGTCAGCGTGAAAAACCCGCAAGGGGTGCTCCGGCCCAACCAATACGTCAAGGTCCGATTGTTCGGCGCCACACGTCCCAAGGCCATTTTAGTCCCCCAGCGGGCCGTGCAACAAGGATCCAAGGGGCAAATCGTCTGGGTCGTGAACAAGAAAAATCAGGTTGAATTACGCCCCGTCACGGTCGGCGACTGGCATGGAGATGACTGGTTCATCAATGAAGGCTTGGAAGCCGGGGACCTGGTGGTGGTGGACGGCGGCCTTACCCTTAGGCCCGGCGCCGTGGTTTCGGTGAAGCCCCATGTCCCCAAGGCCACGGCCACACCTACACCCACACCACCGGGCAGTTGTCCTCCACCCGCCACGACCGGGGGAAAAACCACAGACGTCAAGAACGGCAAGTAGAGGAGGCGCCTAAGCATGTTCTCCAAGTTCTTTATCGAGCGACCGATCTTCGCCACAGTCATCTCCATCGTATTTTGTTTAGCCGGACTGGTGGCCATGACTGCCCTTCCCGTGGAGCAGTACCCGACGATCACCCCGGTCCAGATTACGGTTTCAGCCACCTATCCGGGGGCCGATTCCCAGACCGTGGCCGATTCCGTGGCCGCCCCCATCGAGGCCCAAATCAACGGCGTGGACAACATGCTGTACATGTCCTCGACCAGCACCTCCAACGGAATAATGACCCTGACCGTATACTTCTCACTGAATACGGACCCGGATATCGCCCAGGTCCAGGTGCAGAATCGGGTCCAACTGGCTTCGTCCCAGCTCCCCTCCGCGGTGGTGCAACAGGGAGTCTCGACGCAGAAGAAATCTTCCCAGATCATGATGGTGGTGGCCGTCTTCGCCAAAGGTGAACGGTACAACCCCGATTACATCGCCAATTACGCCAATGTCTATGTCCTGGACGCGGTCAAACGGGTCCCCGGCGCCGGCCAGGCCGCCATCATGG
>JADFXK010000601.1 GCA_015233625.1 Deltaproteobacteria bacterium
TCCTGGTCGCGAAAAACGGCGGATTTGACATGAATGTCCAAGACCCTGCCATCTTTGGTCAGCCGTTTGGTCTCAAATAGCACCTTTTCCCCGGCGAAGGTACGTCTCCAAACTTCTTTTGTCTTTTCATCTTCTTCTTGAGGAACGAAGTCGATTTGGCGGCCGAGTACCTCTTCCTTGGACCAGCCATAGGTGGCTACGAAGGCATCGTTGACGAAGATGGCCAACCCCTGGGGGTCATAGGCGATCACAGGAGATGGGATAGCCTCAAGCAACGCGGCAAATTGGGACTCGCTTTCCCGCAATTTTTGTTCGGCCAATTGGCCGGCCGCGATCTGTTGGGCCAAAGCTTCCTTGGTCTGGGCCAACTCTTGCTGGAGTTTGAGAATGTGCTCCTCAACGCTGTTCAAAATAGCCAATCTCCATTAATGATCATTTTTATCCCAGCGTGACCCGGCCTCATCCGTCACCTGGGCAAAGAGCCGTTCCAGGTGTTCCAGGGTCACCCTCCGGGAAAATTTTTTTCTGGCCGATTGGTAGGCATTCACCCCCAACCTTCGGCGGACAAGATCGTCTTGCAGAAGCTTACCCAGACTTCCAGCCCAAGCCCGAGTATCACCAGGGGGGACCAACAGGCCATCCAGCCCAGAGGAAATCAGCTCTCGCGTGACCCGCAGATCCGAAGCCAGGACCGGTGTCGAGGCCGCCATCGATTCCACAATTTTTACCGGGCAGCATCCCTGGACTGTGTTCCGGGCTGTTTCTAAGAGGGGGGCGCAGGTGAACTCCAGTCGGGCAATGATCCCGGCCAGTACCTCAGGCGGCACGGGGGGCTGAAAGCAAACCCGGCTGTCCAATTCTAACCGCCGGACCAGTTTTTCCAGCCGCTTGACGGCTTGGCGACGATTATTATGGATTATCAAAACGTTAGCCTGAGGAAAGTCCCTGGCTATCCTGGCCCAGGCTCTAATCAGGGTATCCACTCCTTGCCAGGTATGAAGGCTGCCGAAATAGCCGAACCATCGCCCTTCCAGCCAGGGACCGGCGGGACCATCCGGGGCAGGTGGGCTGAAGAAAACATCATCGGCGGCGTTGGGGATGATGGTCAGACGGTCGCCGGAGACACCCAATCCCTTCAAAGCCTCAGCCGTAAGAGACGAAACTGTAATCAAACCGGCGGCGCGGCGGAGACAAAAGGACTCCACGTCGAGAATCTTAGCCCGCATGGCGGCATTGTCTCGGATAGCCGGATATGCGTATGGTAATTCCCAACTGGGCAGGGCATTCACCTCAAAAACGGTCGGACATCCGTCCAGGGCCTGAAGCGCCGGGGCGCCACCCCAGGGGTCTCGAAAGATAACCAGTTCGGGTTGCTGCGGCAGGTTCCTGAGCATCCGGTAAACAAACCGGCCAAATTCGACCACCCGATGCAGCATGTTGGGATGGTAGGCCTTGTGCCGCCGGATAATGATGTCACCTTCTATCTGCAGGGCAGGCATATCGCTGTGACCGCAGCAGAGGAGCAACAGGGGACCATGCTCCTCCGCCAGGGTCTGAGCCAACATGGCCATGTGACTGGTGGCCCCTTTGGCTTTTGGAAAGACTTCGAAGGCGATATAAATGGTGCGTGGGGCGAACCGGGCCTCGGACTCCGGGGCCGGAGATTGTCTCTGGTTTTCGGCCATGCTTACTTTGATACTTTCTGGGCCTTGGTCGAAACTCGGGCATTGAATTTTTCGGCATTGATCACGGCGCGATCGTGCGTCGCCTCGGAAATCTTATCCACCCCGTCCTCCGCCGTTAGGGAAAAGGTCAACTGACGCCCCTCCACTTTGTCCAACACCCCCTTAACTGTGACGGTTAACCCCGGTGGCGTGGCGGCCAGATGATTCATCTTGATCCCAATCCCCACGGTCTGCTCCCGAGGCCAATCAAGATGAGGATTAATGGCCCGGATGCAAGCCCATTCAAACAGGCCGACTAAAAATCCAGTGGCCAGAACCTGCGGCATAGCTTGTAACTCAGCGGCCTCAGGATATAAATAAGGGACTGTTTTGTTTTCAGGGACCTGGAATTTAAATTCAAACGTTAAACCTGGTGTTAAGGAATCTTTCATCGGGTTCCCCCTGGTAAAAGAAAGAAAGGAGATCGGCGGTT
>JADFXK010000602.1:0-1605 GCA_015233625.1 Deltaproteobacteria bacterium
CTACTTTCAAAGCCCACATTCCCGGTTTTGGTGGAAGCCATCCGTTGTCACTTCCAGGGGCTACCACCTGACACTTCTTGGATAATAAGCAAGTGAAATGAGCCACCCTGTGATCGCTTACCAAAAGACGGCAAAGTGTCCAGTTTCAGTTATATTGGCTTCGGCGTGTCGCGCCAGACGCTTTACAGGGCGTTAGCGCTCCGCGCCTGACGGTCTCTATGCGACATCGGCAGAGTCAGGTTTTTTCTTTGGCCGCCCGTCCCGCTTGCCGCTTGACCGTGAAGAGGTTGTTTTTCTGTCTCGTCTGGCGTGTGTATCGAGGCTCTTGAGGTCAGAAAGCGTAACGGGTTTACGATCAGGAAATTCAGCGATAAGGCGCAGCTTGCCGCCCATTGCCTCGACATAGGAACGCAGAGTTGAAAGCAGAAAATCACTGCGCTTTTCTATCCTCGAAACCCCGTCTTGTGAAATGCGCAACGTCTCGGCCATGCGCTCTTGCGTAAGTTCGTGCGCCTTGCGCAAATCGCGCAACGTCATTTCTTCTTCAATGAGGCGTTCTGCTTGCGCCTCGATCTCCTGTTGTTGATCGAAGGGAAGCCCCTTGATGACTTCGTTCAATGTTCTCGCCATGTCAGTCCCCCTTCTTTTGTTGCGATAGATGCTCGTCAAGCCGCTTGTCCGCCGTCGCGATCAATGAACGGTAAAACCGCTTTTCGCTTCCGCCGGACTTGTCTCCGGCAACGAGAAGGACGGCTTGCCTTTGAGTGTCGAAGGCAAAGGCCACGCGCCATACGCCGTCAGCGGCGTCGAAGCGCAGTTCTTTCATGTTGGCATGTTTGGAATCCTTCAACGTGTCCACATGAGGCCGCCCAAGCTGGGGACCGAAAGATTCGAGTAGCCGCGCCTTGGCGAGCAACGCCGTTTGCACGTCACGCCGGAATGCTGAAAACTCGGCGTCAAACTCTTCATGAAAGAGAACAATCCAGCTCATCAAAAAAGCATAGCATACTTTAATATGTATTCAAAGACATATTTTCCGAAAGCCAGTTTTTCAGCCCGCCCGTCTTTTTGTCCCGTTTCGGCTTTCCGCACCGCCTTCAACCCCGCATGAACGCTATGTGAATTTCCCCGACCCTTTATTTAAGTAAAAATACAAAAACCCGATGTCGTTTTGTGCAACCTATCGCATTATTTCGACAATATCAGAATCCACTCCTAAGCGGCCGCGGCCGGATGGTCCCTATTTATCCTCCGTTGCCTTCCCAACCAACACGGCGGCCATTATTTCGGCATTGTTTTCCACAAAACTGTCCAGAGCCCTTGTAAATCGTTCAACATCAATTTCACCTTTACGGTTTGAAGCATAAGGATTCCTAATAGATTGTATTTCATCCGGTGTCAAGGGCGCACCTATACATCGATTTTGAAAATCCATCATCAACTCATCCATAGGTTGGTCCTTTCTTTATTTGACGTTTGTATCGGACATCCAGCTTTGGTTTAACGCCTCAAAGAGAACGGTTATACTCTGCGGCCCGACCAGACGCAACACCTCCATCTCACCCTAATCTTATCGCCTCCCCGATGGCCCCGCCTAATCCGGCT
>JADFXK010000602.1:1740-2157 GCA_015233625.1 Deltaproteobacteria bacterium
AAGGAGCGTTGATATAGCGGCTCGGCCTCATCATACCTCCCCTGGGCTTTATATAGCCCGGCCAGGTTGTCCAGGCTCACTGCCGTGCTCTGATGATCCGGACCCAGGGCTTTCTCCCTGATCTCTAACGCCCGCCGATACAGCGGCTCCGCCTGGGCATACTTCCTCTGGGCTCTATATAGCCCGGCCAGGTTGTTCAGGGTCGTGGCCGTGCTCGGATGGTCCAGCCCCAGGGCTTTCTCTTTGATCTCCAACGCCCGTTTATAGTGCGGCTCGGCCTCATCATACTTCCCCTGGGCTTTGTATAGCCCGGCCAAGTTGCTCAGGGTAGCGGCCGTGTCGGGATGATCCGGCCCCAAGGCTTTCTCATTGATCTGCAAAGCCTGTTGATATAGCGGCTCGGCCTGGCCATATTTC
>JADFXK010000603.1 GCA_015233625.1 Deltaproteobacteria bacterium
TCAGGCTTCCGGAGAATGATAGATACTCTTCAGACATGGGTCACCATCTCCAGATTCTGGAAAAGGCCATGCCCGGTATCCGGACGCTGCTCGTTACCGACCGGGAGGGCATTGTTCGGCTGTCCAACCAGGCCAAGCTGATAGGGCGCGACATCAGCCACCGTGAATATTTCCTGTTGGCTCGCCGGAATCCGGATGCAGCCAGGCTGTTCCTCTCTCCACCCTACAAAACCGTGTTAAACGTCTGGGTCATGAATCTGACCCGGGTGATCCCGGATGAGCATGGCCGATTCTCCGGCATTGTCGCCGCCAGTCTGGATCCGGAATACTTCAAGATTCTGCTGGGCTCCGTCAACTATACCCCCGACATGTTGACGGCCGTGGCCCACGGGGATGGTCTGCAGTTCAGCATGATCCCGGAACGAGAGGGGATGGAGGGCAAAAACCTGGCCCGGCCGGGGTCGTTTTTTTCCCGCCACCAGGCAAGCGGGCAGATCTCGGAAGTACTCTCCGGCACCACCTACGCCACGCACGAAAAACGAATGATGGCTCTGCACACGATCAAGCCCGCGGCCCTTCCCTTAGACAAATCGCTGGTCGTCGCGGTGGGGCGGGAGTTGGATGCCGTTACCCGCAATTGGCGTCATGCGGCTCTGGTCCATGGCGGGGCCTTCGCCGCCGCGGCATTGTTGTCGATCCTTATTCTGGCGGTCTTTCAGCAACGCCAACGCATCAATTTCCGGCAAATACAGGAAGCCGATTCCCGGCAGCGGGAAAGCGCCGAGCGCCTTAAGCTGGCCACCGAAGCGGCGGGGTTGGGGGTCTGGGAATATGATCTAATCTCGGGCCGGTTGACCTGGGATGCCTCCATGTTTGACCTTTACGGCATCGAGCCGAAGGCGTTTTCCGCGACCTACGACGCCTGGCGGAACAGCCTGTTGCCGGAGGATTTGGACAGGGTGGAAAAAGAATATAATGAAGCCCTTAATGGTGGGAAAAACTTCGATACCGAGTTCGGCATCCGCCGCGGTAACGGGGAGGTGCGCACAATTCGAACCATTGCCCAGTTTCAACACGACGCCGGCCGGCCGGTCCGCATGGTGGGCGTCAACGAAGACATCACCGAGCGCAAGCAGTCTGAAGAATCATTGCGAACGGCCATGGCCGAGATGAAGATAGTCAACCGGCTCATGCAAGGGCGTGAGGCGCGCCTGGTGGAGTTGAAAAGTGAGGTCAATTTTCTGAGTACGAAGTTGGGCCTGGCCACCCCCTACGGGACGCTGTCCGAGTATGACCTCCCGGAATTGGAAGAGGTGAATACCGAACTGTCCGGCCTGGAGCAAGCCGTAGAACGATCACTAATCCAGAATATAATGGACGCCTTCTGTGACGCGATCGGAGTCGCGTCAGGTATCTTCGGTCTGAATGGCCGGATTATCGTAAGATCGCGCTGGACGGGTATTTGCACCAATTTTCACCGGGCCAATGAACGATCCTGCCTGAACTGCATTGAAAGTGATACCATGTCGGCCAATCAGTTCAACAAAGGAGAAGGATCCACCATTTATACCTGCAAGAACGGGATGACGGTCGCCGCGTCGCCGATTCTGGTTAACGGAAGACATATCGCCAACATAGTCATCGGCCAATTCTTCCTTGTCCCCCCCGATGAGGATTTCTTCAGCAAGCAGGCGGATGAATATGGTTTCGACAAAACAGCTTATCTCGAAGCACTCCGCGAGGTGACCGTTCTTCCGGAATTCAGGCTGGCCCCGGCGCTGAAATTCATCACCAGTCTGGCCGAACTTACGGCTTCGATAAGTAATGACAAAACGCAGCGCGATGAAACCGAGCGGCATTTTAAGATCCAGCAAAAGAATATCATCAGCATTGCTGAAGATGCCAACAGGGCCAGCCTGGCCAAGAGCGAATTTTTGGCCAACATGAGCCATGAGATAAGGACGCCGATGAACGCCGTCATCGGTCTGACCCATTTAATGATGAGCACCGAGCTGACCTCGAGGCAGAAGGACTACCTGCATAAGATCCACAGCTCCTCCAACGCCCTCTTGACCATACTGAACGATATCCTAGACTACTCCAAAATCGAGGCCGGCCGGCTCAGCCTGGAG
>JADFXK010000604.1:0-441 GCA_015233625.1 Deltaproteobacteria bacterium
ACCCCGGCACCCGGCTAACCGCGGTGGTGGGGTCTGGGGCCACCGGAACCATCAGCGTCACGACCCCGGGAGGGCCGGGGGCCAGTTCCAGCACTTTCACGTTCATTCCCACAACCACCACAACCACCACAACCACAACGACTACAACCACCACAACGACAACAACCTCAACGACCATACCCGCCGCTCCGACGATTACTTCCTTCACCCCGACCTCTGGCGGCACCGGGACGTCCGTAACGATCATCGGGACCAACTTCGTTGGGACCACCGCTGTGTCGTTTGGCGGTACAGCGGCGCAATCTGCCACGGTGGACAATCCCACTAAAATAACGGCCGTGGTGGGCACCGGCACCACCGGGACCATCAGCGTCACCACTCCGTGGGGGACGGGGACCAGTTCCAGCACTTTCACCTACATCCTTTCGACTCCAACGCCGA
>JADFXK010000604.1:555-1128 GCA_015233625.1 Deltaproteobacteria bacterium
CTACGCCCACGCCTGCCGCGACGGCGACGAACACCCCCACCGCTACAGCGACGGCGACAAACACCCCCACCGCTACCGCGACGGCGACAACTACCCCAACCGCTACAGCGACGGCGACAAATACCCCAACCGCTACACCGACGGCGAGCCCCGGTTATTACACGCTGACAGTGATCAATTCCCCGGCTAATTTTGGAACCATATCAGGCGACATTATCTGCTTCGGCACATGTTCCAAGCAATTTCCGGCGAATACCTTGGTGTCGTTATCGGCCAACGGGATGATCAATCATGGTTTTTGCTACTGGGGATTGGCCGGGGAAAAATTTTCCGATTCCAGGATGCTGGAATCCAGGACGATAACACTGATGATTAACTCAAATCTGACCGTAACAGCCTTTTATATTGCCTTCCCGGTAGAAGCATTCCAATAGCGAGGAGACGCGGAAAGTACACTTTGAACGGTCATATTTTTCTTTCCGAACTTCCAGTTCGTCCTGTCCAAGGTGAGCACCCATGAACCCTTTGGTGTAGCGGCTCGCAATCAGGTTATCGGGCTCACATTATTTGCCA
>JADFXK010000604.1:1197-1664 GCA_015233625.1 Deltaproteobacteria bacterium
TTGCCTAGTACCCTCAAACAATCCAGAGCCAGACTGTTGATTGAACAGATTAATATATCAAAGATTTCTATCCATATGACGAAATACACAAAGAGTTTGTCAGACAGTATTAATGATCTACTTTCCAGATTCAGTGACATAGATAAGAAAAGTACCATGAAGATGAAGGAACTGTTGATAAGGAAAACTCTGGCAAATATGAATATACTACTCCAACTTAGGTTGTTCCAGGCACGATTATTGCTTGCAAGCTGTGTTATAGACAAAATTAATACTTCATATATCCTCTAAAAGCCATGGTCCGTTTCGGACTTTCAACTTATTGCTTTGGAGGGGATGTGAAAACCATCAAATACAGTTTTACTGCAGATGATATTACTGAACTCAAAGAATATAGTAATAAGCAGAAAGATGCTCGTCTTGGAAAGAGGTATATATCTATGATATTGATTGCTAAGAATTATGAT
>JADFXK010000604.1:1705-2108 GCA_015233625.1 Deltaproteobacteria bacterium
TGGTTGTCTATATATATTACTAATGGTGCTAAAAATCTTGGTTATTTCCAATATAAGCCTAAGAAAGCATTTTTGACTAATTAACAAGTTAACCAATTAATAGCCTGGGTAAGAGAAAGCAATCCATCAGTAGTAAAAGAGGTAAGAGAATATATAATAGACGAGTTTAACGTGTTTTATAATAATGAAACTGTTCGGAAGCTGCTAATAAAGAATGGACTGAAAGTTATACGTCCGAAAATTCGTCCGGGCAACCCACCAACCAAAGAAGATCAAATGGAATTCATCAAAAAATATAAAGAATTGAAAACCATCTGTATCCCTGGTTCTGTTGTTCTGTTCGAGGATGGAATGCACTTGATTCACCAAAACATCCCTGGTCGTTGCTGGGGAGATCCTAAAT
>JADFXK010000605.1 GCA_015233625.1 Deltaproteobacteria bacterium
CTTCAACGCCTGACGCTATTTCAGCGGATGTTGGCGTTTGTCATCGTCGTCTCGATTGTCTTGATCTTAACCGAGATTTCCAATATCCCACAATTAGGCCAATTAAAAGACATTACGAAGAATTTTTACGAACACCCCTACACTACGATCAACGCCGTGAAGGACGTGAAATATGCCGTCCTCGATGGACGCCGGGTGCAACGGGAAATCATTATGGAAAATTCTTTGGAAAAGAGGCAGGTCCTTAATGAATTAGAAAAACAATATGATACTAAGGTCTTTACCGGTCTCAACATCATAAAAAAAACGTTTCTGGGCGACCAGGATCTGGTCAAGGAATCCGAGGCGCTTTACAGAAAACTTATCGAATACCGGGCCACCAATTTTGTCTTGATGGGCCAGGGCCACATCGAGGAGTCCTGGGCCCGGACATTGGACAGCGCACCCGGGAATCCGGCGGCGAAATTGGCCGAGAATCTTGACTTGATATCCGACTTCGCCGAAAACGGAGCCAGGGCCGTGTATCAACAAGCCCAGGACACCTACCGGGCGGCGATCTGGGAGTCGATCTGGTATACCTTGGGAGGACTTTTGGTGCTGGCCTTGGTGTCAGTTGTCTTCACCCGTTCGATCACCCTGCCTTTGGGACGCTTTCTCCACAGGATCGTCGGTCTTTCAGAAGGCGGCTTAGACGAAGACATTCCCTTCCTGCATCTGAACACCGAATTTGGCCAGATCGGGCGAGCTTTGGAAGCACTCCGCCGGGTCGCCCGGACACAAGAAAGCCAAACCCAAGGCAAGGCAGAGGTAGCGGAGATGACTCAAACCTTGCAGGTCTGCACCACCTTTGAAGAATTTGGGAACGTTTTGACTTCTCGCCTGGCCCCTGTCATGGGCCTGGTCTACGGGGCCCTGTATGTCTTTGACAGTATATCCGATTGCCTTGTTCGGGCCGGCGGTTATGCCTGCGATGATGCCGTCCCCATCACCCGATTTGCCTTGGGTCAGGGACTGATCGGCCAGGCTGCTCTTGATCGCCGGCAAATTGAGTTGTTGCTTCCGGTGGGAGAGTCGGCTGGTACCACGGTCGGCCTGGGCCGAGTGCGGATCAAGGCCGTCTTGATCGTTCCGGTCGTCCGCCGAGAGAAAGTTCTGGGCGTCATAGAGTTCGGGACGCGAAATCCCTTTGGCGAAGAACAAAAGGCTTTTCTTAACACCTTGCTCCCGGTGGTGGCCATGAACATGGAAATCCTGGGGGGGAACATCGAAACACGACAACTCCTTGAAAAAAGTCGGGAACAGGCCCAAGCTCTGGTCATATCGGAACGGCAGTTATTATCCCGCCAGGATGAACTCGAAAAAATCAATGCCCAGTTGGGCGTGCAAGCCCGCGCCCTTGAAGAACAGGCAGAAGAGCTGATGACCCAAAAAGAGTCATTGTCGACCCAGCGCCAGGAACTGGCTTTCAGCCAGGAGATTTTGTCCCAAACCGAGGAGCGTAGCCGCCTGATTCTCAGCTCCGTCAACGAGGGGATTTGGGGGATGGATGCCGCCGGAGGAACTGCCTTCGTCAACCCGGCCGGGGCGGCCATGCTGGGTTATACTCCAGCAGAACTACTGGGGCAGTCCATGCATGCCCTGGTCCACTATGCCCGTCTTGATGGTTCCGATTATCCCCAGCCAGAATGCCCCATGTATCGGACATCCCAGGACGGCGTACCGCGGACCGTCAGCGACGAGATATTGTGGCGTAAGGACGGTTCTTTTTTCATGACTGAATATACGAGTACGCCGATCATAAAAAACGGTGAATTGACCGGGGCGGTCATCGTTTTCCGCGATATCACGGAACGCAAGAAGGCCGAAGCTCTTATGGTGGAGCGCGAAGTAGCCGTTGAAGCGGCCCAACAATCGGAACGGGCCAGGGAAACAGCGGAGCGGGCCCAGGCCGAGTTACGGGAAAAGATGGCTGAAATTGCCCGATTTAACGCCCTGGCCATGGGTCGTGAACAGCGCATAATCGAGTTGAAGAATGAGGTTAACACACTGTCGGCTACCGCCGGCCTCGTCCTTCCCTATAAGTCCTTGGAATCAGAAGAAAC
>JADFXK010000606.1 GCA_015233625.1 Deltaproteobacteria bacterium
CTATCTGGGCCGGCACAGTAACATTTATGACGCCCCCAGAAAACTGCTTCAGGCCATTCCGGGGCTGGAACTAGTCAGCCTGCCCAGAGAAAAGAAAAACAGTCATTGCTGTGGCGGCGGCGGCGGCAGGTTATGGATGGAGACCCTGCCGGAACAACGTTTTTCCGACTACCGGGTAGTGGAAGCCGTGAATACCGGGGCGAACACCCTGGCTACGTCTTGCCCTTACTGCGTGACCATGCTCGAGGATAGCCGGAGGAGTACCAATCAAGAAGATGTTATTGCGGTTAAAGACCTGGCCGAGCTGATTGCCGAAGCCCTTTAAGTCCAAAACAAATTTGTCATTCCGAACGAATGTGAGGAATCTTAAGATTTCTCGCTTCGCTCGAAATGACAAGACGTCGCTCGAAATGACAAGAGGGAGCCGCGTCCTTTGCGTTATGCATTTTGATCGGAAATGCTAAACATAAAACTCGATCCCCGACCCAGACTTGACTGACACCAAATGCGTCCCCCATGACGCTGGACCAGCGTTCTGACATAGGAGAGTCCCATCCCTTCCCCAGGGACATCCTGGTCGCCCACCCGCCGAAAGATATCAAAGACCCTGTCTAAGTCTTCCGCGGCGATCCCCCGGCCATTATCTCTGATGCAAAATATCGTCCGGTCGTGAGCCCGGTCGGCTAGAATCTCGATTTCACCTGGTCGATCCGCCACCAGGTACTTTATGGCGTTATCGACGATGTTGCTGATGATTTGTTCCATGGCCGGGCGGTCGGCAACTATCTCCGGCAGCGGCGGCAAACTCACCTTAATGTTTTTTTCTTCCAGACGATGGGCAAAACTCTTCAACACCTCCGTGACCAGGCCGGTCATATCCAGCTTGTCCAGGCTGAGTTCTAGGTGCCCCAGCCGGGATAAATTCAAAATGGCTTTGATTAGCGTGCCCATCCGGGTAGTTGAGGCATCGATAAACTCTAATGCCTCCGGAATGTCCTCTTCCAGCGCGGCGGTAACTTCAGTTCGGGTTGGCTCATCCAAGCCCGGCAGCAAATTCGGACAGGCGGTTCGAACGATACCGACAGCCCGCCGGAGTTCCGCCGCAAAGCCCTTCAGGTTGATCAGCGGGGCGTTTAAATCATGAGACACGGCATAGGCCAGAGATTTGAGTTCTTCGTTAACTTCCATCAATTCGGCCGTTCGTTCCTGGACGCGGATCTCCAATTTATCATGCGCTTCCTGTAAGGCTGCTTCCATTTTCTTGCGGGTGGTGATATCACGGAGATCAACAACTATGCCGACTAGTTCCCCGGTATGATCGCGATAGGCGGCGGCACTTACATGCACATCGAGCAAGCGCCCATCTTTGGTGTAACGCCGGGTTTCAAATCGGGTCAGGCCCTCTCGCGCCGCCTGGGCAATGGCCTTTCGGGTATCCTCCCGGTTCTCCACAGGCACGTAATCGATCGACTGACCCAGAACTTCCTCGGCGGCCCAACCAAAGACCCGGGTAAAGGCCGGATTGACATAAGTGACTCGGCCACCCATGTCGTAAACTACGATGGGATCCGGGGCCGCCTCCATGACCGACCGGTATTTGTCCTCACTAATTTGGAGAGCCGCCAAGGCCTTTTGTCTTTCGGTGATATCGATCCCGACACCAAAAACATAGTCCAGTTCGCCATCGGCCTTGAGGGCCTGGCTGCTATGCCATTCGACCAAGAGTTCTCGGCCGTCTTTCGTTAAGAGATGATTTTGGCTGTAGATGGATGTCCGGGAGGTGCTCAATTTTTGAAAAGACCGGGCCACCCTTTCCCGTTCGTATTCCGGGACCAGGGTGGCCAGATAATCTTGCTGCAGAATCTCGTCCAGGCCGTAGCCCAAGGCTTTCAACATGGCATTATTTAATAGCAATATTTTTCCGGAAGCACTGGCCGCGGCAAAAAAAGCCGGAGAGGTTTGGATCAGGCTTTTGATGAAATCCCTTTCCTGACGGAGTTCCTGCTCCGCCGACTTCCGCTTGGTGATATCCCGGATCACGGCCAGCATCCGGGCATGGCCGCCGATGGAAGCCCGTTTAAG
>JADFXK010000607.1:0-1336 GCA_015233625.1 Deltaproteobacteria bacterium
GATGCGGCTCCTCAGCGGCGTAAACCGAGAACCCTAAGCCAAGGATTGTGACCAGGAGAATAAGAAATAGTCGCCTATAATGCCGGCATAAAGAAATCTTGAAATTGGTCATGGTTCATTATCCTCCGGTATCACTTTCATACCAATACCTGCGACGGTCTATTATCGATTAGATTATAAGCGTGATTAACTAGATATTATATTGTTGGCCTATTATCTCAAATAATAGATCTGCGGTGGTCTAAGACATAATCTATCTTGGTTACCCGGTGCGGTTCTCTCAATTCTGACAGCTGGTATGATTTTTTAAATAAATACATTATGTTATGACACGTCGAAAGAATATTGGTCATCAATTAAAGAAGTTGCATTTGCCCACGCCAAGTAGCGAAGATGCGCATTATTTAACCTCGTTCCGATTTTAAACTGTTCTTCATAGCGGCGACCATCTGTGGCGGTAAAAACCCACCGTCCTTCCTTTTGACCATTAACAAATTCGCCCTCATAACGTTGGCCGTCTGGGTATATATAGACGCCTTTGCCTTTCCGTTTATCATTCTTAAAGTTTCCTTCATATCGAGTACCGTCCGGGGCTGTAAGAACACCGTTGCCTTCCTTCTGACCGTTTACAAATCCTCCTTCATAGCGAGCACCATCTATCCAGGTATATACCCCGGTGCCTTCCTTTTTATCTTTTTTGAATCCTCCTTCATAGCGGCTACCGTCCGGGGTTGTAAGTACACCTTTTCCTTCTTTCTGACGATTTTTTAAATCACCTTCATAACGAGAGCCATCCGGCAGTGTAATTTGTTCATTTTCTTTTGTAACCATTTACAAATTCTCCATATTATCGATGATCATCTTGCATGCAAGGACGCGTTTGTGTTTAAGGCAGCGCCAAAAAAATAGATGCCAAAACCGCTGCTCTAAGAACGACACTTATTATGACTTTCCGTCCTCATTATAAAGAAAGGAAAGTAATACTTGCTTCTATGTACTCGTACTGATTCATCCTGATCACCTCCTTGCCTGCGATTATACGGTTACTTTTGTTACTATCCGTATATCAGAGTCGCTCTCGGTGGGTCATTTTGGGGTTACCAAAATCACGCCCTTAACTTACTTGTGCGAGGTAATATCATATAGTATACAATGAGTTCGAACAAATTCATTAGTGCCGGGGTGAGTCTGAACACGACACGTTAGCAGCACCGTAATTGTTTCTCCTGTCGTGTTGATCAAATCCAGTTGAGCATTGTCGCCCCATCCTGTCTCTTTAACTTTTTTGTATCTTTCATAAAATAAGGGCTTGGTCTCGGGTGTGCAGAAATCTCCA
>JADFXK010000607.1:1398-2073 GCA_015233625.1 Deltaproteobacteria bacterium
ACTTCAATGAAGCGGCCATATTCATCGAGGGCCTGGTAGGGAACAGGAAAATTCTTGAAAATGGATATTACCCTATTCTCACTGGCCAGGATCGCATCCTCTCTATGTTTGCGGTCGGTTACATCACGACATAATGACATGATACGGGGGCCTTCAGGTGTCGGAACGACTGTGGCATTTATCTCGACCGGGGTAAGTGAACCTTGCTGGTTCACGTAATCGATTATAAGATTACGGATATAACCACGTTCTAAGCACCTGCTGATCTCTAATGAATTTCGGTCCAGATCATGTGGCGCAGTCCACTCGGTGACTTTGCGATTGAGGATATCTATCAACCGAGTATTACCGGTAAATCTGACGAACTTAGGGTTAGCGTCGATAACCCTTCCTCCCTGGTCGAGGATTACAAATCCGGTGTCAGTCGTTTCAATCAGGGCTCTATATTTTTTTTCACTTTCGCGTAACGCATCCTCTGCAACCTTCCTTTCAGACTCAACCCGAGCCAGGTGTAAGGCCATGTTAATCGTAATCCGAATATCTCGTTCTTGATACGGCTTCAGCAAGTATCCAAAAGGATAAGCCAGTTTGACTTTTGTTAACGCCTCTTCATCCGACCATGCGGTTGTAAAAACAACTGGAATGTCGAACCGGTAACGAATTATCTCTGCTGCC
>JADFXK010000608.1 GCA_015233625.1 Deltaproteobacteria bacterium
TCGGTTGAAAATTCCTGCATCATTTTGGTGCCTCCATATGGTCCAGGGTAAAAGGAATGGAGGCTATAGTATCAGAGAGTTGACCGACCGTCTACTGTTATTTCAAGGTCAATTGCAGTTTTTAGGTTGAATGATATATCCAAAACACTTCACCGTCAATAGAAATAATTAACCTACTGGGTTTATAATTTTTAGAAACACATTCATGAAATCACGAAGCTGGCTAGAACTTTTCCGTCGGTTGGATATGCACGCCTACATATGGTAAAATAAACGGTTATTACAGTCTGTGTACAGAAATAACCTGGTGCATAAAAAAAGTCAAAGGATTATTGAATAATCCCCAGGCTATCGAAATTATGTTAAAATAACCAATTTCAGATAATTCTCTAAGAGGCGAACCGGGTTCACTCCTCCGATGTTTGAAGACTTCGCCGTCTCTTTCAGTGGTGCAATTACCTGCACTGTGGCAAGATTTCCTGCTTTTTCGGAATTATGACGGAGTAGCTGCATATTAGGCGGGCAACCGGTCTATCGGTGGTCGGATACGTGGTCGATCAGGTGGATGCTCAGGTGGTCGGATATTTAGTCGTCCAGGAGGATGCTCAGCCGATTGGTCAGATAGATGGTCGGTCAGATGGTTAGTTGAGCGTTCACGGGGGCATCGGACGAATTTCTGTCTAATAGGCCAGTCCGAATAAGCCCCAACGGGGCGCACTAGGTTAGCCCAGCGGCAACGCCCTGGGAAAAAAGGAGGATGGATGCTCAGGTGGTCGGATATTTATCCGGTCAGTAGGATGGTCAGCAGGATGCACAGCAGATCGGCCAGGTGGGTGGCCATGTGGATGGCTCAGAAACAGGCTAATCCCGGCCAGGCTGGGTGTCTTGGGCCTGGATAGCCGGGTAGCGGAAGGGGCGGGATCGAGGCGGAGCGGGAGTGGCCCATACTCTTAGTTTTGCGGTATCGACCTTGAAAGAGCATGCGGTCGCTCCGTCCGCCTGTGAAAATTAGGCCACGAGATCGCCTTCAATGCCGACCTCATGGTCTAGACAAGTAATTTACCGAACGGCCGGATATATTTGGCCTCGAATTTCACCGTCTGGAAAGGCCGATGTATGTACGTTCAAGTACAGCCCGCCATTCATGAAACTGTTAAATTGGCTGTCCGTCAGCCCGGCTCCAGCCGGAACAGTTATGCTTTGACCATCAATCACGAGGGGAACGATGATCGGTCCATTTACGCCAACCGCGCCGCTATGGATATGGGCGCCCGTCACGTTGGTCAGCCCGGTAATGGTCACTCTGCCGCTGATGGCTCTGGTTTTGAAATCAACCGCCAATACCCCCAGGCCGCTGCCGGAAGAGGTGACCGGTGGGACTGATTCCGCGCCGCTCAAAGGTGTCACCGATCCCATGACCAGGGCCGGATCGAGCTGCCCCCGAATGGCCCCGTTGGGGAAGTCGGTGGTGTGAACGTTGACATACAGCCCGGACGCAAGAAATAACCCCAGTTGCGCGGAGGTCAGGAAGGTGTTTTGAGGGACGACCCGAATATTGCCGTCACCGATTAGCGGAATGAGGACGGGACCGCTTACGCCGAACGCACCGGTGTGGATATGGGAGGCAGTCACATTAGGCAGGGTGGCAATCCTCACTGTGCCGCTGATCGCGCCGGTTACGGTATTGATCATGAACACGCCCCTGGCCGAACCCGGAGTTGAGTTGGGCGGCACTTCCTGGCCCCCGGATAAGGCGACCCTGGTCGAAACCACGATGTCGGGGTCCAGGCCGACCAACGAAAAAGTGCTTTTGGTCAGGTCCAAACTCATCTGGAGATTATCCACCGCGTTTATCTTGTTGACGGTAACGCGCGGGATGGTTAAGACCCCCCCGGAAAAGTCCGGATCATCCGCGGCGACAAAGTTTACCCACAGCAGCAAAGAAAAACAACTAACCAATACCACTATAATGACGCCCCTGGATTTTGTCTTCATGATTCCTCCGGTTGGTCTGGCCTAGTCCATGAATGCCTGAGTTCGACGAGTTTTATAATTTGAAAGACTTGAAA
>JADFXK010000609.1 GCA_015233625.1 Deltaproteobacteria bacterium
GGAACCGGACCGGTGAAGATCAGTTGATTATGGACGATCCCCTCATAGTGAATGCCCTGATGGTTGCGAAACAACCGGATGGTGTTCATTTTAGAGAAAGATATCTTGTCTCTGAGTTGATTGAATAGGATAAAATATACTCCGCTGGCGTTGATGAGTCTGGTCAGGGCCCGTAACTTCTTATGATCCGCGGGTTCCAATCGCTCATCCGCATCCAAAATCAGAATCCAGTCGCTGGTGGCATATGAGAGGGAATAATTCCGCATCTTAGAGAAGTCATTTTCCCAGGGGTGATGATAGACCTTGGCCCCGAATGAGGCGGCTATCTCCGGAGTCCGGTCGGTGGACCCGGTATCCACTATAATGATCTCATCCACCACGTCCCTCGCACTGGCCAGGCACTGGGGCAGCATGACTTCCTCATTCTTGACGATCATGCACAGAGAAATGGTGCCTTCTTTGTCTCCTTCCGAGACGGGAATAGGCGCCTGATCGGCCCCGGCCAACGTCTGGGATGGTTGGGTAGCCATCGCCGCGCCACGCGACTGACCTATCCGGCCAATGGCCACGCCGGCCGGGCCGGGAGCCGCGATGGAGGCCATCCTGGCCAGGTCGGCTGTCAGATCGACCGAAATATCCTCGGCGGGAGCCCTCATGGCGGCCAGGCCCACGGGATTGGGGGCTTGCCCCACATCCACTCCAGTTGGCTGGGAAATGGACGAGCCTTTCATTTGGCCCACCTGAGCGCCCGAGATTGGGCTCTTTTTGCCCTTTGGTTTGTCTTTCTTGCTTTTTTTCATCCCAGCTTCCTACCGGAGTCATCTGGAAGCGGCAAAGAAATGCATAACCAAACTAATGGATAAATGCCGCACTAATGGTTATCCGGATCACTTATATGCGCCATCGTGGTGCATTAAGGAATGGAAGGTTATCACTTTTTGGGTTTCGTCTATCTCAAATACCAGAACGTAACTGCCAATGTGGGCACGGCGCTTATTCTTCAACACATTTCGCAACGACTTATAATGATGTGGATTTCGCAGGATTTCGTCTATCTTGCTTTCCAGCCGTTTCCGTAGGTCGAAATGAGCCTTGATCTTTTTCAAATCTTTCCTAAAATCTTCCACATAGTCGTCGGTATACTTACTCATCATTCCACACCGAGTTAAAAAAGGCTTCCCTTTCTTCTTTGGTTCGACAGCTTATGACATTTCCTTGCTTGGCCTCTCGGTCTCTCCTTTCTATTTCAGCAATGAATTCCGGTCGAAATGCTTCTTCGGGAGGCATATTTTCATCATCTTCTGGGGCTGGTTCAATCGTGATGGTGAATGTTTCTTCCGGGACGAACCCCTGTTTTATCAGCCATTCGGCGGACAATTCGGTTCCTTTTACGTTCTCTATGGTTTTACCAAGCATGGCTTTGCTCCTTCCCCCAACTGCTATGTCTTGCCGGTCGCGACGCGCGGTGTTAGGTTTATCCCACCAGGGTGCGCAGATCATTCACACACTGGTCAAAAGTGACCTTTTCGTTGACGGCCTGGATCAAAAAGCTATTGATTCGATCAATCATGGAGATGGCATGGTCGATGGCTGGGTTGGAGCCTTTGACGTAAGCGCCGATGTTGATAAGATCCTCAGATCGTCGGTAGGTGGCCAGGATGTTGAGCAGCCGTCCCGCGGCTTGCCTCTGTTCGGGTGCGACCACGTCGGACATGACCCGGCTGACGCTACTCAAAACATCAATAGCCGGGTAGTGATTCTTGGCCGCCATTTCCCGGGTGAGCATAATATGGCCATCCAGAATGGCCCGGGCGGCATCGGAAATGGGCTCGTTGAAATCATCACCCTCCACCAAGACGGTGTAAATACCGGTTATGCTGCCCCCCCCCTCAGAGACGCTGGCCCGTTCCAGGAGCTTCGGCAAAAGTGTAAACACGGTGGGCGTATAGCCGCGAGTGGTGGGCGGTTCCCCCACTGCCAGGCCGACTTCCCTCTGGGCCATGGCAAATCGGGTCAAAGAGTCCATCATCAATAAGACGTCCTGACGGCGGTCCCTAAAATACTCGGG
>JADFXK010000060.1:0-8801 GCA_015233625.1 Deltaproteobacteria bacterium
GCCTCAGGCGGTGGTTCGTGCCGCCGGGACACTCCCCCCCGGTTCATTTAAGAACCCGAGTGAATGCACTACATCAAGTCGTCATTGGATTTGAAAGGATTGTAGCTTACCGGCAACTAGAAATAAACAGTTTCCCGGCCTTACTGTGGCCGGCCGCACTTCCCGATCGAGATGCCCTGGTCATGGCCGCGGCCAACCATGCCCTCGGGTCAGCCTTTAACGAAGCCGAACGCGTCTTGCTCCTGGCTAAGTTATCAATCCATTTTGAACCTTCCCGCTTAATCGCCGACTTCCTCCCCATGCTGGGGCTGAGCCCCAACCCCGAAATCTTAAGACGATATCTGACACTGGCGGATCTGGAAGAAGTCCTTATCCAGGCCTTGGGCAAAGGCAAACTCAGCCGGGAGAACGCACTGTCTCTGGCCAAATTGAACCGACCAGATCGGCTGGCCCTCTTCAACGTTATTTCGGCGCTGGGCTATAATCATAATACCCAAAAAGAACTAATTGAAAACATAAGTATTTTATCCCGGCGGGAAACCCAAACCGGCCATGACCTGGTTACCAGCCCGGATTCCATGGCCATCCTCGACGATTCCCGGATAGACCAGCCGACTAAGGCGGAACGGTGGCGACGCTGGATCAAAAATAAGCTCTTTCCGCGGCTTACCCTGGCGGAAGAGGCCTACCACAGGTTAACCGCGCCCATCCGATCTCTACCGCAAGTGACCTTAAAGCCCCCTCCCTTTTTTGAGGGAAACAAATGGACCATTTCTTTCTCTTTCGATAATCAACCGGGACTCACGGGAACCTTAGCCGCGCTGACCCAGGTCGATGCGGCTGGTTTATTCGGCAAACTCTTGGCCGGATCATTTCTTGAATCATCATCGCTTAGCGGGCAAATTAAACCTGATGATGCAGAGAGTATGATGACGGAAATTAGGGGGGAAGGGGAGGGCGATAAGGTTTCATAACTCTATTTCAGGTATAATTAACGAAGAGGACAAATCACATGGACCCATCCCCTGGGGATCTGACCGACAAGCTCGTCGGAATCATCGAAGCTATCGCCCAAGGAAGCTACTTGCAGGATATCATGGAGTTGACCAAACCGGGCCGGCCCCAGACTATTCGCCGGATAGCCGAGGCGGTGGGCTTGATGATGGTCAAAATTGAAGCAAGAGAATATCAATTGGAACAACTGGTTGAGGAATTAAGAGAATTAAACGAGAGACTGATAAAGAACGTCATCAATACGGTGACGACCATGGCCAATGCCTTAGCCGCCCGGGACGAGTACACTGAGGGGCACGCTACCCGGGTGGCTGATTATGCTCAGCGCGTCGCCGGGCGGTTAGGTCTTCCCGAAAATGAAATCAATAACATCAGGCTGGGGGGGATCCTTCACGATATCGGTAAGATTGGCTTTCCAGACGCCCTGTTTGAAGCGCGTGGAGTCCCGTTGACGGATGATCTTTTGAGTAGTATCAAGGTCCATCCGGAAAATGGTGTCAATATATTGCGTGACCTGGATTTCCTGGGGCCGATAGTTGGTTTTGTCCACTATCACCACGAACGATTTGATGGTCAAGGTTATCCCGAGGGACTGACAGGATCAGAAATCCCGCTGGGTGCCAGAATCATCAGTGTGGCCGACTGCTTTGATGCCATGACCACCGACCGGCCCTACCAGCGGGGTAAATCATACGCGGAAGGGCTGGAAATCTTGAAAAGAATAAGTGGATCTCAGTTGGATCCGGAAGTGGTCCGGGCCTTTGTGGAAGAGATTACCCAGAATGGCGTCTCCCAAGAATAATCAATAACACCTGGAGTTGAACAATGACCTTGGCTGTACGAAGGACTTGCGCTCAGGTAGCTGCTCTGGGCATGGTCGCCATCCTTTTGGCCTTTGGGTCCAATGCTCTTAGGAATCCCGGCTTGCCCTGGATGGAAGATTGGACCAAGAAGCTGACCAACCTCACCTCCGTCGGAGGTATCCCGGTGGTAGACTTGCCTGTGGTTGCTGGTAGTTATGAAGATCAAAATATTATGATCATTGACGCCCGGGATCGAGAAATTTATGAACAATCACACATTCCTGGGGCGATCAACCTGCCCATTCACGCCATAGACCAATTTTTTGATCAGTTCCAGTCCCAGTTTCCTCCAGTTATGCCGGTTATTACTTATTGTGATGGGGCCGGGTGTGACCAGGCGGCCAACTTGGCTGAATTTTTAAAGAATAATGGGTATGGTCAGATCCATATCTTTCTGGCCGGGCTGAGTGAATGGACAAAAGCCGGCCTGCCGACCGAAACCGGACCGGGGAAGAGGGGCTATGGTCAAAACTAATCTTTTTGTCAGTTTACTGGAGCGACCAGAGGTTACCTTGGGTTGTCGATTGCTGGTCGGAATGGTGTTCATCTTGGCGGCCTGGCCCAAAATTTCGCACCCGGAGGCCTTCGCCCGCCTGGTCTACAATTACCGTCTTTTGCCTGATGGCGCCGTAAACCTGGTGGCCATTATCCTACCCTGGCTGGAACTGGTCATGGGTCTGGCGTTTGTGTTCGGCATCTGGAGTCGAGCCGCGTCCTTAGTGATAATTCTAATGATGATCGTTTTCATTGGGGCGATGGGTTCAGCCCTGATACGGGGCCTGAATGTGCAATGTGGCTGCTTTTCCGTTCAGAAAGGGGAGGGCCAACTCACTTGGTTGTCTCTACTTAGAGATGGAGGCGTCATCTTGCCCGCGCTTCAGGTAGCCTGGTTTGATAAGGGCATTTATTCATTAATTACCGGAAAACAAATGAATTAGTAGCTATAACTTAATCCGTTACATTATGTTGGCTATAACCACTTCTCGATTATTCAAGATGTCTTCACAGTAAGGTTCCCAACCATTAAATCTACCCAGCCAAAGGAGGTTAGTCGTGAAGATTTCAGGTAGCAGGCTTATCGGGTGGCTAATGTTGTTCGGGTTAGGCCTCTTTTTTGTCACTTCAGCTCCGGCGGCCACCTTAAAGGTCCCGGCCCAGTACGCCACCATTACCGCGGCCATGGCTCAAGCGGCCGATGGGGATAGCATTGAGGTGGCTGCCGGCGTTTATTCTCCTTCCACCAACAAAGAAACATTTCCCATCGAGATGAAGAGTGGGGTGACACTCAAAGGCGCTTCAGCCGGCACTACGGTCTTGAATGCTGAAGCAACAGCGGTGGCCAGGGCCCGGGTGATCAGCATCAGTTCTGCTGCTCGGGTAAGGGTGACCGGATTTACGATCAAAGGCGGGAACGTGGTGGATCAAAGCGGCGGGATTCTAATCCTGTCCTCCTCATCGGTAGCCGTGGTGGATAACATCATCACCCAGAATCGGAGCGATGGTGACGGCGGCGGCGTGATGGTCTTAGATTGTTCCGACCCATCCATTATTATTGCCAATAACACCATATCGAGTAATCAAATTTTTAATTGGGGCGGCGGCATTAATTGCTATATGGCTTCTCCGGAAATAACCGGTAACATTATCTCCAACAACACTGCCGGAATAGGCGGCGGAATAAGCTGCTATAGCGACTCCAAGCCAGTGATCGCCGGCAACACCATCACCGGCAACACCTCGGATTCCCAGGGTGGCGGCATCTATCTGCACGACGGCTGTACCGCCCTGGTCTGGGATAATCGAATCACTGGAAATAAGACCACCTCGGATACGGGCGGGGGGATCGCTTGCCGAGCCGGCGCAGTCATTCAGGGGAATACTATCTCCGCAAATGCTTCCCATCAGGGAGGAGGGGTGTCGTTAGGTAGTAACGATACAACCCCGGATGTAGCCCAATTCTCCAACAACGTGATCTTCAACAACCAGGGTGATCTCGGCGCCGGGATGAGCATATACGGCGTTCTCAGGTCAACCGTCGTGAATAACGTCGTTTATGGCAATACCGGGACCGAAGTTGGCGCCGGAATGTATATTTCCGAAGGAGCCGCGCCGCTGATCATGAACAATATTGTTGTCTCCAACCTGACCAAAGCCGGAATCGAGGCGGACAGCGGCTCAATTCCCCTGTTGTCCTATAATGATGTGTTCAATAACCAGGCCGGAAATTACAAAGGTGTCACTGCCGGCGCGACCGATTTGTCGGTGGACCCGATATTCGTCAACCCGACCGATGGTAATTTCACTTTAGCCGCCTCTTCTCCCTGCCGTCGGACCGGTAATCCCGATCCGGCCTACAATAATCCCGACCGAAGCCGGAACGATATCGGCGCTTTTGGCGGACCGACAAATTTTCTCGCCGGTGATTCCACAACCGATGGCATTTGGACGGCTCAAACGGCTGACCGGATTTATTTCCAGACCTATGCCACCGGCGGAGCGGTATGCCTCTCTACCCAAGATGCTTTAAAGATCATTGCCTGTTATGCCTCCAGTGTCAGCGGTGGAACATTTGACGCCGTGGATGTGCCCACCGGGACAACCTATCGCATCCGGGTCAACTTCATCAGTCCTTTCACCGCGCTTTACTCCCTAACTAATCTGGCCAGCGGCGGGATAACCACCCTGACAATTCGGCGTCTGGCCTCTAACACAATCAAACGCGTCACCATGACCGATGGCGTCTGGAGTGAGGACCCTGACAAGGGGTTCCGGGTATACTTCCAAACCTACGTCACCGGCGGGGCCATTCTGCTGACCACCCAGGACGCCCTCAACTCTCTGGTCTATTACGCCGACCAGGTTACGGGCGGAATCTTTCAGGGTTCGGATATCTATAACCCGCACCTCCGGACGGCCCAACTGACCTTTAATTCAAATCAGGCCGGGCAACTCAAGATTACCGATTTGAGCAGCGGTACCTCCACAAACCGGAACCTGACCCATTTTGCTTTTATAAAGTAGCCGTCGCGTTCCTGGTCATGACCTGACTATTTATTTATTCTTGGGAGTACAAGCTGAAAGCAGGCCTGGCTCATTTCTTGATGAGAATCATTTATCGTTTGCCCTTTGGGGAGGTCAAAATGAATTGCCCCTTTAGCAGGTCTCTAAGCGTATTGTTTGTTGCTCTCATCCTAAGTGCTTTTGCATATCACCAGGCCCAGGCCGATAATGATTCGGCTAATTGGATGGCCGACCCGGAAACCGGATGCAAGCTCTGGGTATCCAACCCCGCTCCAACGCAGAGTATTACCTGGGCCGGCGGGTGTGTTGATGGAAAGGCTGAGGGACAAGGTGTGGCCATATACATTCGAGACGGTAAGGAGACCGGCAGGTATCAAGGCGAATGCAAAGGAGGTAAGCGTCACGGGAAAGGAACCTACATCTGGACAAACGGTAACACCTACGAAGGTGAATACGAGGATGGAAAGCGTCACGGGCCGGGAGTATTCACCTGGGCCAACGGGAACAAGTATCAAGGCGACTACAAACGTGGAAAACGTGTCGGCAAGGGCCTGTTTATCTGGGGCAAGAATCCAAATCTCACGGCCTTTGTATATAACGAAGAAACACCGCAAAATGATCCCGGCTGGATGACTGATCCGCAAAATGGATGCAAAGTTTGGACGGCCAGGCTTGAACCAAATCAGAGTGCCACCTGGTCTGGAGAATGCGCCAATGGAAAGGCCGAAGGTAATGGGACGCTGGTTCTGTTTCGAGATGGGAAAGAAATTGGCCGCCATGAGGGCGGCTTCATGAACGGTAAACGTAATGGAAATGGAGTCTTCACATTTGGTGAAGGAACTAAATGGTCTGGTTGTAGGTACGAAGGGTATTGGAAAGATGACAAGGTTGATGGCCAGGTCAGAAATGTTTCTGCCAAAGCCTGTCATTTTGAAGACGACCTGGATAAGATCGAGTTTTGATGACGAGATAGGAGAAAAAGTTGACAGTCAGCCTTACACTTTTCCTATTGTGCTGGACTCCTGTGTTGCTGCTGACCGGACTGGCCGTGATATTCAGACGGCCGGCCCTCCACCTATCCATCTATGGCGGGGTGTTTACGCTGGTCCTGGTGGTTCTCTGCTTTGGCACGCCGTTGGTTGCCGCCTTACTGGCTGCGTTAGATGGCGCGCTGACCACATTGCCCTTGCTACTGGTTATTTTTGCGGGGATATTGCTATCCAACTTGCTTATCTCCACCGGTTCGTTGACCCGAATCGTTGACCGGTTTCTGGGCAACGTGCATGACGCTTTTCATCGCGGCCTATTCATATCTATGGGAGTAGGCAACTTCATGGAAGGAGCCAGTGTCATTGCCGAACCAGTGGTGGCTCCGATGCTCCGAACGGCCGGAGTCGACCCCACCGGGGCGGCCGCGCTGTCGATCATCGGATACGCGGGTCTGATGACCTTGGAGATGGGCGGGATCATCGTGGACGTCTTGTCCCTGGTCACCGGCCTGCCTGTTAGGGATTTGGGTATTGCTTCGGCCTGGTTGGGAGTCCCGGCGATGTTGATTATGGCTGCTTGTATGCCCATTTACTTGCCTAGGGAAGGGAAGATATTTCACCGCCTGCTCTTGACCCTGGGCTGTGGTTTATTGGTTGGGTTGACCACCCTCGCGGCCGCGATATATCTGGGAATATCTATATCCGGCATGTTGGGGGGCTTGGCCCTGATCTTGGTTGTGATGCTGGTGAAGCCGAGCCCAGGTGATCGAGAAAACCAAATCTTTCGCGACCTGGCCCCATTTGCCTTAATGTTGACGGCCTTATTGCTGGTTAACACCGTCCCGTATCTAAAGGAGTTGACCTTCCGACAGTTGGTGGTTAAGGTCCGGATAATACCTATACATACCCTTACTTTTCAACCATTCTTTTCTGCGTACCTGTATCTGTTCGCGGCTTTTGGACTGGCCGCGGTGCTGTTAAAGATCTCCAAAGAAAGGGTGAAGGAAGAAATAGCCAAGGGGGCGAAAAGGGCGTGGCGGACGGCAGTGGCCATGGGATTATTCGGGGCTATGGGACAAATGATCGCCTATTCCGGTTACTCTGCCGACTTCGCTCAATTCGATCAGACACGGAATATCCCCTGGATACTGGCCATCGGCCTAAAAGCCTACTCTGGTACTTACTATCCTATATTTGTGCCGCTGCTCGGCTGGGTCGGGACATTTCTGACCGGATATGGGGTGGCCTCGTTGATGCTCTTCGGACAACTTCAGGTTCAGGCGGCCAGTTTGTTGGGGGTCTCCGGGACCTGGTTGGCTGCAGGATTGGCCGTAGGTACTTCCGTCGGGTCTATTTCGTCTCCACTCAAGATTGCCATTGCCACTCCTATGTGCGGCGCGGTGGGGCAGGAAGGAAACATCCTCCGTCTGACTATCCCTTTAGGTGTATTTGCCTCGTTGTTGATCGGGGTAATTTTGTGGCTGGGGTTATAATCGCAGCGAAGTGATGTTTGACCACGTGTTTGATCATCAGTCTGGTGATTAGTTTGATTCTATATTTATTCAGCCGTAAATAACGATCATATACATGGTGAACCAACTAATATCAAAAGATTTTTTCTGATATAGACAGAAAACGGTTGAAAAAATTAACATGATGAAATAATATAAGCATCTTTGGCTAATAATCATAACAGCGAAAACACGTGGGCCAACAAGGAGTGCGATATGGAAAAAAAGGCATTTACGCTTGTGGAAGCAGCCCGGATATGCAATGTCACACACATGACCTTATGGAGGTGGGTGAAGAAGGGCAAGATAAAAGCCCACCGTACTGCTGGTGGACACCATCGCATTGTTCGAGATGACCTGGAAGAATTTTTGAGAAGAAACGGAATACCTTATTCCGATACGGAATACGTCCCCAAGAAAAAAATTTTGGTAGTAGATAATGATCAATATTTTCGGAAGACTTTATATAAGATATTGAATTCGATGAATTACGAGGTGGTCTTTGCTGAAGACGCGTTTGAGGCCGGAGAATTAGTCACCACATTCAAACCTGATATCATGATGCTGGATCTGGATATGCCCGGAGTCAATGGTTTTAAGATCGCCGGCCGGCTGAAGGACAACCCCCTTACGCGCGGGACAAAGGTTATTTGTCTTATGGAAAAAGTTGATGAAAAAGCCCGGCAGCAATCACGGGAGGCCGGCATTGAAGCCTGCCTGGCCAAATTAGAAGACAAGGGCGATATGTTCACGGAAATCCAAAAACATCTTTAGAGTAGTCAGGTGGCTTCATGTAAACAACCTGTCCAGTCATCACCAAGTTGTTTGTTATGAACGAAGAAGCCCTGGGGGGATTGTGACCATTTTGGCTCGAAGTGCCATTTTTAATGAGATTGATAGGGGAAACATCGTTATCGATCCTTTTTTACCCGATTCGGTGGGTCCTGCTTCGGTGGATCTTCGGCTGAGTCATATCTTCAGACTTTTCAAATCTCCTCCTGATACAATTAGAGTTTGGGATGAAACTGATTATCGGGCCACGACGACCAGACTGGTGACATCGGATGGCCGAGGTTTGGTTCTTGCTCCAGGGCAGACGGCTCTAGGCATGACCATTGAGAGGATCCGGTTGGCGGACTCCATCTGCGGCTGGATTGATGGTCGGAGCAGATTTGCCAGGCTGGGCCTTCTGGTTCATATTTCCGCCGGTTTCATTCAGCCGGGGATCGACAACCATCAAGTCCTGGAGCTGTTCAACTTCGGTCCCCATCCTCTGGAACTTGTTTCCGGCACTAAGATTTGTCAGTTCATTTTTTGTCGGACCGAAGGGCAAGGTTCCTATGCCTTGTCGGGTCGTTTCGCCACTCAATGTCTAGACAATTTTTGATCGTCTTGATCGAGAG
>JADFXK010000060.1:8811-14285 GCA_015233625.1 Deltaproteobacteria bacterium
GAACTTGTTTCCGGCACTAAGATTTGTCAGTTCATTTTCTGTCGGACCGAAGGTCAAGGTTCCTATGCCTTGTCGGGTCGTTTCGCCACTCAATGTCTAGACAATTTTTGATCGTCTTGATCGAGAGTTGACATTATGGAAAAGAAAGATTTTTATCAGGTACTAGGCGTTCCCAAGACCGCCGATAAGAAAGAAATTGACAAGGCCTTTAGAAAACTGGCTCGTAAACATCACCCAGATGTAAATCCGGGAAATAAGAAGGCGGAAGAAAAATTCAAAGAGATCGCCGAGGCCCATGATGTCTTGTCCGATGATCAAAAGCGGAAGGTTTATGACGAATTTGGACAGGAGGGGTTGAGAGCCGGATTTGATCCCGAAGCGGCCAGGCGATATCGGAGCTGGCATTCGTCCTCAGAACAGCCTACCTGGGAAGACTTCGGCAGAGGTGCTGAAGGCCGCTCCTACAGCTTTGAGGATTTATTTGGCGGCGTTTTTTCACGCTCCGGGGGCCGAACCCGCCACAGGAGGCCGCAGCCGGGCAACGACGTGGAATCCAGGTTGTCCCTCGGTTTTATAGAGGCGATCAAAGGCGTGACGACCAGGATATCTTTGAACCGGTTACAACCGTGCTCCACCTGCGGCGCTTCCGGCCTGGACCCCGCGGTTTCCGGTGACGTCTGCCCGCAGTGTCAAGGCACCGGCCAGGCTAACGTGGGTGACGGACCGGTCAAGTTTATGCGGGCCTGTCCACAGTGCGGTGGTTCCGGCCGCATAAACCTTAAGCCTTGTGCCGCTTGCCGGGGTCTGGGACAGCTTGAAGAGACTGAACAAATCAGCGTGACTATCCCACCGGGGGTGGATATTGGCTCCAAAGTCCGGGTGGCCGGGAAGGGTGAGCCGGGACAATACGGCGGCCCACCTGGAGATCTTTATTTGATCATCGAGATTAATCCCCACTCGCTGATCACCCGGAAGGGCGACGATCTTTACCTGCAGGTCCCGATAACCCTTTTTGAGGCAGTCGCCGGAGGGACGGTGACCGTTCCGACACCCTCCGGGCAGGTCAACTTGAAGATACCCAGGGGCGCCCAAAGTGGACAAAAATTCAGATTGAAAGGGAAGGGGGTCAAGAACCCCAAGACCCAGACAACCGGAGATTTTTATGCCGAAATTATGATCAAGGCGCCACCCGTCACCGATGAGCAAATTCTGGGCACATTAAAAGACACGGAAGCCCTCTATGAGACTCACCCCAGGGCTAATCTTCATCTTTAATCCTTGAGCGTGTAGACCGGAACCGGAGAACAATGCGCTTTTTCCGCCTCTACTTCAATCCGATTATGGGCACGAAACGCAACATCGTTTGTTTGGGCGTGGGCCTGTTGCTGTTCCTTCTATGCAGTACCGGTGACCTTCCGGTTTTGGGGCAAGATAACCCCAGGCTGGACACCAGCGGCTCCACCGCCCAGAACCCAAGAATAAGGACACGGATTCAATATTGCGTCGATCATCAAGACGGTACCGTGACCGACATGAGGACGCAATTGATGTGGGCCCAAGAGGTGCCGGACATGACTTTCACCCAGGCCGAGGCCAGGGAGTATTGCCGGAACCTGACCTTGGGCGGCCACCATGACTGGCGACTACCTTCTCGGGAAGAGCTGGAAGGCCTGGTCGATACCAGGAAATGGCTGGGAGACGGGGCAGTGGCTCTGGATAAGGATTGCTTCAAATTACCACCCCAACCGGGACGGCAATGTTGGTCGGCGACTCTGTCCGGAGAAGATCAAGCCTATTTTCTTGATTTTGTTTTGGCGGAAGTGCGGAAAAGTGATATCTCTGAAAAACATGGCGTCCGGGCAGTCAGAACGGGCGATCCGGTGAAATCAAACGAAGAATAAGCTAGATAACGAAATCTCCTGTCCATGACCCTACCTGATATTCTTATTCTCGTCGCCTATTTCATTTCGCTTTTGGTTATAGGAGGCTGGTACTCCAAAAAGGAAAAGACGTTAACCGACTTTTTCTTGGGCGGCCGAGCCATGCCCTGGCTGGCGGTGACCATTTCCATCCTGGCTTCTGAGGTCAGTGCGGTTACCTTTATTGGGGTACCCGGAGAAGTGCTCCGTCCCGGAGGTAATTTTAATTACATTCAGTTCGCCTTTGGCTCTTTGATCGGCCGCCTTCTGGTCGCCTTCGTGTTCATGCCCGCGTTCTATAAGCACCAGGTGACTACAGTATATGAATACCTGTGGCGCCGGTTTGGTGAGCAAACCAGGTTGGCCGGGAGCATTTTCTTTCTGGTGACCAGGCTCATGGCCAGTGGAGTTCGACTCTTTGCCATGTCCGCGGCCTTGTCGGTTATCATGGGCTGGCCATTGTGGATGTCCTTGGCCTTGTCTGCCGGTATCTCCGTAATTTACACCCTGTGCGGCGGCGTCAAAGCCGTGGTCTGGACTGATGTCTTGCAGTTCGGCGTCTTCGTCACCGGCGCGGTTATGGCCATTTACCATCTGCAATCCAGTCTGCCGCAGGGTTGGGAGACAGTGCGTCAGGTTGCCGGCGCGGCCGGGAAATTAGTCGTTTTTGACTTGACCCTGGATTTGACCAGGCCGATGACTCTCTGGGCCGGTATAGTTTTCGGCACGGTGATCACCTTTGCCGTTCTGGGTACCGACCAAGATCTGGCCCAGCGGATGCTCTGTCTGAGCCGGCTTAAGGAGAGCCAAAAGGCCATCGTCTTGACCGGTTTCATTGATTTTCCCTTTGTGCTCCTCTTTTTAACCATTGGGGCGTTGCTTTACACCCATTACCAGGTGTTTCCCAACCCGGCCATCCCGTCTAACACGGATTATGTCTTCCCCTACTATATCGAACATAGTCTCCCTCCCGGTCTAAAGGGTTACCTATTGGCTGGCATTTTCGCCTCGTGTATGTCGAGTTTGTCCTCAGCCTTAGGTGGCCTGTCCTCGGTGATTATCGTTGACTTCGTCAAACCACATCTTAAGACCACCCGGACGGACGCGGCATTGGTTAAGATATCCCGCCTGATGGTAATGGTATTCGGGGCCTTGCTGGTATTTTCCGCCTGGATCTTTAGTCATTACAAAGGTCTGTTGACGCTGGGATTCAAAGTCGGCAGTTATACTTACGGCGCCTTGCTGGGCGTGTTCTTGCTGGGGGTGTTAACCCGGCGTGGTACTGCGTCCAGCGCGGTGATCGGGATGGTGACCAGTCTTCCGGTAGTCATCCTGATTTCGTCTTGCTCAGATCTGGCCTGGCCGTATTTCATTATTCTGGGCACGATCTGGACATTTCTGGTGGGGGCCGTGGCCATGCCTGCCAGGGGGCTAAAACATATCGATTGACATTATAACATCTCATGATTATAATAGCTGTGGTAACGTGAGAATGATTTATGACATTACAGGAGGATAGTTCAATGGCAGAGTACATGTACAATCAAAGAATCGGCGTAACCGCCGGGGTAGACGAGTTCGTCCGGAGAGTCTATAACTGGATGGCCCTGGGCTTGGCTATCACGGGCGGGGTGGCTTTTTTTACGGCCAGCAGTCCTTCGTTGATGCAATTGATCTTCGGCAATTCTCTGGTTCTGATCATTCTGATTGTGGCCGAATTGGGGATGGTCTTTTCCCTGGCCGGGATGATCAACCGGATAAAAGGTAGCACGGCCTCGACATTATTTGTGATTTACTCGATCCTGAATGGTCTGACTTTGTCGGCTATCTTTATCATGTATACCCGATCGTCCATTGCGTCGACTTTCTTCGTGTGTTCCGCCACATTTGTGGCCACGAGCCTTTACGGTTATACAACCAAGAAGGACCTGACCTCATTCGGCGGCTTTTTCTTTATGGGCCTGATCGGGATCATCATCGCGTCCGTGGTGAACTTGTTCATGCATAGCCAAACCATCTACTGGTTAATCACCTATGTTGGTGTGATCGTCTTTGTTGGTCTGACGGCCTATGATACCCAAAAAATTAAGCAAATTGCCGCAGCCGGGTTTGAAGATGAAGAGATGGAACACAAAGGGGCGGTGCTTGGAGCGTTGACCCTGTATCTGGACTTCATAAACCTGTTCCTGATGTTGCTCAGAATCTTGGGCGGAAGGCGAGACTAATTTCCACGAAAAATTTTTATCCACCTCAAGATTTCCATTGACATCAAGTCAATTACATAGTATGATATAAAAAAGTCGCGTTAAGAAGCTCCGTCAAACGGACCGCTTCATGGCTGGTATGGCTATACCGCCGAAAAACGCGGCTTTTTTTATTGCCGGGGATGGAGATACCGATAGTGGGCGAATAGGTAGGATATGGTAAGAATACTCACTTCAGAACAAATAGCAAACATCGAGAGAGAACAAACGATATTACAAGAATCTTGGAAGAAGAGACGGGATGACGGAAAACTAGTTAAATATCTTGGAAAATCGTTTGTTGTGCTTCCGACCGTCTTCCCTCCGAGTAATGATAGCAAAGTGCTTGTGCAAAATTTGCCCAAGCTCGACAACGCAACCGTTCTGGATATAGCAACGGGATGCGGGGTCATTGCCATATTTGCAGCTCGACGCGGAGCGAGCCATGTAACAGCAGTAGACATCAATCCCAATGCTGTAAAATGCGCTCAACTCAACATCACGCATCATGGTGTTCGTCATCATGTAGAAGCACAAGTTTCTGATTTATTCGACCAATTGCCACCATCTATTAGTTTCGACGTCATAACGGCAAATCTTCCATTTCGTAACAGATTTGCACCTGACATGGTTGCATCCGCTCAGTGGGATACCAATTTTGAATTGCATAGACGATTTTTCATTCAGGTGGTGAACTTCTTAAACTCTGGTGGCAGACTATTTATGCCTCAAACCAACTACCCAGAGTTGTATGACACGTTAAGTCTTGCCCATAGCGTTGGTTTTAAAACAAAAGAAATTGGCAAGAGACTATCAAGCGATAACGATCAAAATTATGTAAACTTCTGAAGGAAGTTTACATAATATTTCTTATCGGACGTTGGGTATGATCATAAAATTCCTCGGCACAGGCTCGGCCTGGCAAATTCCTGAATATTCCTGTCAGTGTCGCATCTGCCAAACCATGCGCCAATTGGGTGAATTGCGCACTAGAACAGCCATCTTCGTCCACACCGTCCAGGAGAATATCCTGATCGACTGCGGACCGGACATCAAATGGCAAATGAATACCTGCCACATTCCCCGGCCTGATGCCGTCCTGATAACCCATGAGCATGGAGACCATTACTTAGGGCTGGACGATCTTATGTCGTTCCGCCGATCGGTCAAAGCGGCTGTATGGACGCCGATTCCGGTTTATGCCTCGGCCGAAACCTTTAAACGGATTGATCTGCGCTTCGGCTATCTATTTCCAGACACGTTGGAAAAACGGCTGGCTGAGCCTGGTGCCCGGCTTGTGGGGTTGAAAACG
>JADFXK010000060.1:14425-14898 GCA_015233625.1 Deltaproteobacteria bacterium
ATCGACTTGTTCATCATCCAAAGTAACTGGTTACATGAACCCTTGGAAAATCGGCCAAATCACATGAGCTTGCAGAACGCTTTGGAATACATCAAAGAATGGCGGCCTAAACGAGTATATCTGATCCATATTTCAGATCAGGACCGGGTCCTGGGTGATCCGTGGAACGAACTCCCCAAAAAATACCCGGCTAAGGCCCCGTTGGCTCATCCATTGACGGGACAGCCCTACCCGGTCCCCCATTGCCAGTCGGAATGGCAGAGCCTGGCCGACGATATTTCTCAGGATTTTAATTTAGGTATCCCGGTTACCGTAACCTATGACGGCTTGACGGTGGATTCGGTTACAATTTGATATTCGGGGGGGAAGACTTTGGCGGTGGATCCCTCGCAAGCTATAGGTTTTAAGAAAAAGATTTGGGGATACCTTTGATGCCACGCTTGAGACATCCCGATGATCTGTCCCAGAGAATC
>JADFXK010000610.1 GCA_015233625.1 Deltaproteobacteria bacterium
GTATGGGCTTTCGGGAGGAAGCGGGGCAACCATGTCTTGAGCAGGGCTTCCTCCGATTTCCCCTCGACCAGGAAATGTATTCTCATCCTAAAGATCTCTCCTCAAAATGATTGCTATACCACAGGCTGCCCAACGGAATGCCTTCCTTTACCAACTCCTTAATGGCCGGCATATCGGCCGTTCTGGTGATTTGGGTGTGTCCTAGGTCGTCTTTTTCTAAAAGCCAAACTTGTTCCGGGCTCAAGGCGTCAACAAAGTAAGGCGAATGGGTGGTGATAATCACCTGAATCTTCCCCTGGGAATTTTCGGCGTGGCGTCTAAATTCGCGGGCCAGCGTTTCCAGTAACTTATGATAAAGTCCGTTTTCCGGTTCTTCGATGCCGATGAAGGCGGGAGGATCCGGGTCTTGCAGCAGCAGGAGGTAGGCAAACATCTTCAATGTGCCGTCCGACATGCTTTGCTGAAAGAATGGGTCTTTATAACTTGATTCATTAAACTTCAACAACAGGCGTCCATCAGGGCTCAGTTGCGTTTTGATGTCTTTGATCCCAGGAATTCGCTCTCGAATGCGTTCCAAAATCAGGTTAAATCGTGAGTTATGATTTCGTTCCAGGTATTGGATAACATTACCCAGGTTTTCTCCGGTTCGGTCCAGGTGCTTCTGGGCTCCGGTCGGAGGCAATCGCCGGGCCGCATCCGGAACGAAATAGGAAAGATACCAGCTCTCAATGTAGGCTCGCAAACACACTATTAGAGGGTGATCCGAGAGTTGTCCCAGCGTAGAAATACCCAGGCGGTCTTTATCTTCGAGTTTGACCCGTTGGCCTTCTGCACCCGCCACTATTTTCGACATATCTCCACTCCAAATGACACCTTCTCCCCCTTGAAGGCGCATGAAAGCAATGGGATGACTTGTATCTTGGTCCATTGTTAATCCAACAAGCACTTCATTTAATACAACCGGAATTCCCTTATCGTCTCCGACCGTGAAAGAATAAAGAATCGGTAATGATTCTTGATCTTCCCGATAATGCAGGTCAAAACAAATGGAGTCGGTGTTTCCTTGGGTGCGCAAGCGAGACAGACCGCCGCGTTGGGATTTGTCGCAGGCACTCTCAACCCCTTCTTTCAGGCAATCAGCCAAAAAGCCAAAGGCATCAAGCAAGGTTGATTTTCCGGATCCATTGGGACCGATGAAACAATTAATCGGCGGTAACGCGTCTCCTTGGGCATAGGCTATTTGCCCCAGGGTGACATCGGAAAGTGACTTATAATTCCTTATTCGTATGCCTAATAATTGTGGCATAACCGGACCCCTTAGGTATTCATTTATCTCTGTTCTTTCAGCCCAGTGATCCGGTGATCAAGGCCACCGCGTAGGCGGCCATGCCTTCTCCCTGGCCGGTGAATCCCATCCCTTCGGTGGTCGTCGCCTTGACGTTGACCTGATGGGGGTCCAGACCCAGAGCGGCGGCCAGGTTCGACTCCATTTCCGGAATATAATCTTTGAGCTTAGGCCGTTGGGCCACGATGGTGCTGTCCACGTTGACAATCTGGAGCTTCTTCGGCTTAAGCATTTCAACCGTCTCAGATAATAAAGTCAAGCTCAAAATACCTCGCCAGCGCGGATCCGAATCCGGGAAATGGCGGCCGATATCGCCCAGTCCCGCCGCGCCCAAAATGGCATCGCAAATGGCATGGGACAGAACATCGGCATCAGAATGGCCCAGCAGGCCCAGGTCATAAGGTACGGTCACGCCGCCCAAGACCAGAAGGCGGTCGGAGGTGAGCCGGTGAGCGTCATATCCAAAACCAATTCTAAACAAGGCCTAGCCTCCTCTCGTAGTCCGCCACAATCATCTGCTTAGGGGATAATGATGGTGACGATATTCGAATAGACTCCGCCGGAACTGTTATTTGCTCTGACCCAGGCGTAGTAGGCGGCCCCATTCCAAAGCTCGAAATAGGCGTTGGTCTGATTTCCCATCTCGGTGCTGCTGATCGGCTTTTGAGAGGGGTAGGGGGCATAGAACAGGGTGTATCCCGTGGTGCCGGGAATGGAGTTC
>JADFXK010000611.1:0-1451 GCA_015233625.1 Deltaproteobacteria bacterium
TAGTCGTAAAACAACTTATAAGCGATAAAGCAAATGATGAACTGGTCCACAACTGTATGTTCAGCATCATGGGGCAGTGCCTTTTTTATCACAATGCCCGCCACGTCATTTCAAAGCTTTACCATAAAAAATTTGGGACGGAAGCCATCGAGCGTTTAAGCACGCATATAATGCGGTTCTCGATTGGCGCCATAAGGGATTTGGGGATTCTTGACCCATCCCATAAGTGATATATTTATTAGTTGGAAAATAAAAGATAACTAATCATGCCTGTTTCAATTTGGGCGGAACTCTTGTCCCGAGCGCAGAAGATTACTACCAAACTGGGATTGATCGAGATATGCCTTTCTTAAAATCGATTACATTAAAACAAACGGAGCAGATAGTTGGATACCCAGTTAATATCCCAGCTTTCTTAAATGGAATTAACATCGATGTAAGGACAAATGTCACTCTCTTCGTAGGCGAAAACGGCTCGGGAAAATCTACACTTCTCGAGGCCATTGCAACTTTATGTGGATTTAACATGACAGGCGGTGGACGTAACCATTGTTATAATCAAGATGAGCCCCAAACCCACTCAGAATTAGCTAATAATATTAAACTTTCATGGTTTCCTAAAGTAACGACAGGCTTCTTTATGAGAGCTGAAAGTTTTTTTAATTTCGCTACCTACCTGGATGATGTTGCAGATTATGGAAACAAATCCTTACATGCTCAGTCACACGGGGAGTCCTTTTTATCACTTTTCACCAACCGAATGCAAAAAGGGATATATCTGCTCGATGAACCCGAAGCCGCCCTATCACCGCAACGGCAACTCTCGTTTATGACAATCATACATGACCTCGAAACTGCTGGTAAAGCACAATTTATAATAGCGACGCATTCGCCGATGCTATTATGCTATCCACAGGCTACTATTCTGAACTTCGGTGAAGATGGTATAACCGAAGTGGCACATTACACAGAAACTGAGCATTACAGAATAACCAAAACTTTTCTGGATGCACCAGAAAGATACTTCCAATATCTTTTTTCTGATGAGGAATCAGAATGAAGTTTTGTTTTAAGGCCGTCGCCGGCCCTTCTAGAGGCGGTCGTTCAGGCTCGAGTCAGGAACATAGCCAGCCACCATCGGTTTAAGCAAAGAATATTTCTTCACGAAGCAGATCTCTCTTTATGGGGTGACACCTATGTTGTTAACCATGGACGTTAACGAGAATAATGAGCCGCGACGAACTCTCTTCGGCGCCATCCGTAGACGCTGGTGGATTTGGCTGCTGGTCTGCAGTCTGGCCGTCATCGGCGGCTATACCCACCGGACCAGGGCCGGGGACAAGGCCACGCCCCAGGCCCCAAAAGGGTCGTCCGCTGCGTCCAAAAGCGTACCCGTGGTGGCGGTAGCGGCAAAACAAGGGGATATCAGAATCTATCTGACCGGACTCGGC
>JADFXK010000611.1:1558-2060 GCA_015233625.1 Deltaproteobacteria bacterium
TGGCCCAAATCGACCCGCGGCCGTTTGAAGCGCAATTGATTCAGGCCCAGGGGCAGATGGCCCGAGACAGGGCCCTGCTGGAAAACGCCCAGGTGGATGTCCGACGGTACCAGGAGTTGATCGCCCAGGATTCCATAGCCAAGCAGCAACTGGACACTCAGAAAGCTCTGGTGCGCCAGTACGAAGGGACGGTTAAGGTCGATCAGGGCCAGATCGAGAACGTCAAATTGCAGTTGATTTACTGCCGCATTACGGCGCCGATCAGCGGACGAATCGGGTTGCGTTCCGTGGATGAGGGCAACATCGTTCACGCCAATGATTCCAACGGCTTGGCTGTAATTACGCAACTACAACCCATCACGGTTATTTTTTCCATCCCGGAAGATAGTCTCCCGCCTGTGCTGGAAAAGCTCAAAGCGGGCGTGCGGTTACCGGTGGAAGCTCTTAATCGCGAGCAATCCAAAATACTGGCCACCGGATACCTGCTGACCGTCGACAACCA
>JADFXK010000612.1 GCA_015233625.1 Deltaproteobacteria bacterium
TAAGCAAGGGGATGTGATCACCAGTTTTGACGGAAAAGCCGTTGAGGAGATGAATCAGTTGCCCATCGCCGTAGCCTCGACTCCGATAGGAAAGAAGGCCAAGGTAGAGATCATCAGAGACGGCAAACCGGACACACTGGAAGTGGTCGTGGGTGAGCTTAAAGATGACGTCAGTGAAGAATCCGCCGAAGCATCCGCCGACACGGATTTCGGCCTGGCCTTACAAGACCTGACCGAAGATTTGGCCAAATCCATGCACCTCAAGGACACCAAAGGGGTGCTGGTTGCCGATGTGGAACAGGACAGCCCCGCCTTTGAGGCCGGGTTTAAACGGGGTGACGTGATTAAGGAAGTCAATCGGACCCAGATCGGCAATATCGAAGAATTTCGTAGCGCCTTGAAAAAGAGCAAGGACAATGTGGCGCTGGTCTTAGTTAAAAGAGGTTCCGGAACAATCTTCTTAACTATGAAAATGGAGTCCGGCAAGTAATGTCCGACCCGGCGTAAATTGCATTTGCCCGGCCAGGGGGGCGGCGCGGCTGGTTCAACTCCGCGGCCGTTTCTCTTGGCCGGATGACCGGATAAATCTATTTCTATAAAGACCTTCAGTTATTTTGATCCGACGGCTCCCATCAAAAAGGGGCTGTTTTTTTGTTTACTTGATCGAGCCAAATAGGGTAGGATTCCAATTTCCCGTTTCGAACGTCATGGGGCAGGCCGTTGATAATCAGGGAGGTTCTGACTGCCGGCAATGGCGTGTGGCGCGCCGTCTGGGAAAGATTCGGGACATTCGGGCCAGGCACAATGCAAAGCAGAGTCGAGTGACCGTTTGACAACGCGGTTAAGGAAACCAAAGGATGAAACCCTACGTACCGAAACAACTTGCCCTGTTGGACATTGATTGGGCTGATCACGTGTCGTTGATCGGTGCAGCCAACGCGGCCCTGGCCAGGTATGACGGGCTGCTATCAAGTATCGTCAACCCCGGCGTCCTCCTATCCCCTTTAACGACTCGTGAAGCTGTGCTTTCTTCACGCATCGAGGGGACACAGGCTACACTAGAAGAAGTCCTTGAATATGAAGCAGATCCTACAGAAAAGATTGACCCCGTCAAGCAGGCGGACATCCAGGAGATTATCAACTATCGTCAGGCCATGCGATATGCCGTTGAGCAGTTGAAGCACAGACCGCTCTGTCTGAACCTCCTGCGCGAGCTGCACGGGGTCTTATTAGACAGTGTCCGGGGCCGCAACAAGGCTCCGGGTGAGTTCCGTCGCATTCAGAATTATATTGGTCCGCCGGGTTGTTCCATCGAAGAAGCGACCTTTGTCCCTCCGGCTGCAGATAAACTGGCCGCCGGCCTCGACGACTGGGAGAAATACGTACATTTCGACGAAAAAGATCGTCTGGTTCAACTTGCGGTAGTCAAAGCACAATTTGAACTGATTCATCCGTTCCTGGACGGCAACGGTCGGGTGGGCCGAATGCTCATTCCAATCTTTCTTTTTGAAAAGAAACTTCTGTCCAGTCCGATGTTCTACCTGAGTGCATATCTGGAAGCCCATCGGGAAGTGTATTATGAACGGTTGCGCTCCATCTCCCATGATAACGACTGGAACGGCTGGATTCGGTTTTTCTTGAACGCCCTAATTGAACAGGCACATGACAATACGGCAAAAGCGAAAGCCATTCTGGCCTTGTATGAACGGATGAAACGGGAGGTTCCGGAGATTACCCACTCGCAATACGCGATCCAGGCGATCGACGCCCTGTTTGACCTGCCGGTCTTTACCAGTGCCCGCTTCATCACCCGTTCAAATATCCCAAACGACACCGCCAAAAGGATTCTATCTGCGCTTAAGGCGAAAGGGACCATTCATGTTTTGTCAGGCGGGCGTGGACGGCGGGGGGCGATGATGGTTTTCCCTCAGCTTCTCGCTATAACTGAAGCGGATCCGTTTGTGGATCATTAATGCACCATAAACTAGTTTGTGGTGCATGAAATGGAAAATATGATCCACAAACTAGTTTATGGTGCATAGATGAGCCACAACGAT
>JADFXK010000613.1 GCA_015233625.1 Deltaproteobacteria bacterium
GGGATGGGGAGGGGGGTGGAGATGTGGATGGTCATGTGGATGGTCAGGTAGTCTGGCAGATAGATGGCCGGGTGGCTGGGTGTGTGGATGGCCACCTGGATGTGCAGCCGGTCTGACAGGAGATTGGTAGGTTGGCGGACAGCCGGATGGACATTTGGCTGGGCGCCGGGACGCCGCCTGATCCAGGCACGGGAGAGGGGCAGGGGAGAGTGCTTGATGAGGGGTGAGGCGGAAAATTTTGCTCTTTTCAGGTGCCTTAGAGTATGATAGTGTGGTTTTTGATTGGTCCATGAATGCAACAATAATGGATAGGAGGCTGGAAATGGGCACTGCATCCGGTATGATTCAGGTGGACTCCGAAATCGCTGAAGCTTACAATACTGCTCCACCGGAAGTTCAGAAGAGAATACAGGAGCTGATCGCTCTGTGGCTTGAACATCGCCCGCCAAGAAGTTGGGACGATCTCGACGAGGTAGAAAACGCAGAATTGGTGGAAGCGATCAAATATTCCGAACAGGTTGATGGTGATAATTTTATTCCATTGGCGGATTTTTTGGACGACGAAAAAGAACGTCTTGGTTCTTGAGTAAATCTTATATGGAAAATAGTTGTCACTTCAACATACCCAAAAAGTATGCACCGGCTTCCTGATGATGTTGCGCTCAAAATTGACCAATTCTTTCGACAATACAGAGACGGCGTAGAAAATCCGTTCGCCTGGCCGGATATGACAAAACTAAGGGATTACAAAAATTACTATCGAATGCGCTTTGATGATTATAGGGTCGGCATGTTCATTGACAAGAGCGGTAAACTTGTCGTTCTCCGATATGCCGGCAAACGAAACGGTTTTTACAAGCATTTTCCTTGAGCCCAGGGGTTTATTCGACGCAAGGAATAGCGGCCGACACGGCCCGGGCAAGCACATCATGGACGAGACCGGCCACACGGCCGCCGTCAGAACCGGCTCGGGCACCGGAGTGTCGTCTGGTCCAGGCAGCAGGTGAAGATCACAGGGGTGGAGTTGGGAAGAGGGGGGTGATGAGAGGGGAGCGTGGTAATTATTTTGTCCAATCTTCCAGTAAAAAGTTCGGTCGTATTTCTTGAATTTCTTCAAATATTCCGTCATTGCTGACAAAAATGGCATTTTCCGCCATGGCGCTGCCGGCCATGATTAAATCAACGGTGTCTCCCTTGAGCCTCTTTTGTAGATTACCTTTCGATATTCCGGTTTTTTCTATTTTCTTCCGGTATTCGTTCTTTAGTTCCCCGAATTCTTCAGCCCCTTGAAGAGACAGAGGAACGATTGGAAACGAATCAATCATCGCATCATAGGTCTTTTTGACTTCGTCAATAAATCGGCGTCATCATTGTCATCATTGGCCTTGGCTAGGCCATAGTAGTGCTCATATGGGGTCAAGATTGAAATCGTAATTTCATCTTGATCGGAAACAGCCGCAAGCCTCTTGTTCACAGCATCAAAAAAGGGAGACTCCGGGTCGTTCATATAGGAAACGATATTGGAATCGAGCAGGTATTTTTTCATAACGCATTAAAAATGGAAGCCGTCTTTGAATTCACGGATAAGTTTATTGAGTTTTTCCGATTTACCTCTAAGGTTTCCCTCTCTACGAAATCTCTCAGCCACTTGTGCCCACTTCCCCTTTTTTTCTGCTGGTTCACCGGTTTCTTCAGCCTTTTGTTCCGGTTCCATTTGAGTTTCTTTGGTGTCTTCGATGGTAACTCGAAACAGCGTATCCATAGGGATGTGCAGGCTTTCCGCTAAGTTGGGAAGATCCCTGAGAGTTGTAGTCGTTTGGATTTCCATGCCCATACTCCTTTCCTTTGGTAGCCGCCATAATGATGATTTGAATCTGAGACCATCATAGCTAGATTGGAAGGAAAGCGGAAGCCTTTTTTGTTCAGATCACAGAAACCGGGACCGGAAAGACGCAGCCGGCCGATTCGCCCGTCGACTGGACAGGGAAAAGGATTCCCTGTGGACTTTTCTCCACGAGGAGGGTGTCACTCCGACGAACAACTTCGCCGAACGGATG
>JADFXK010000614.1 GCA_015233625.1 Deltaproteobacteria bacterium
GCAGCTTTACCTGACCTATTCCCGGAGTTATCTCGGAAAGAATTTCAAAAAATCAAGATTTCTGGACGAAATTATCGGAGATTAAAAGTGAAAACAAACAATTAACAAAAAGATGTCTGCCTGAAAAGGGTGGGTATCAGATTTTTTTGTATTTAGGAAGAATCCTTGGAGCCTCTTGCAAAAGTCCTCCAATATCATTTTGACCAAAACCTGAAACCTGGTATTTCAAAACGTTATAGACCATGCTTTTCGCCGGGGTGATGTTTTTCTTGAGTTTTGCAAGAGCCTCTACTGCTGGAAAGATATCCGGCAGAAATTTTGCTTCGTTTCGGATTTCGTTCTTTAGTTCATCTGCCTGGAGATCGAAACACTAAACAGACTTCCAAGAAAATATATCCTTTCTTTAACCTGCAAGTCCTGACTGGAATCAGATCCACCGAGCTCCGACATTTACCTCCTGTTTTTCATGTCTTTTTTGCTTTTGTTTCTACCTATTGTCTCATTGTGGCTGGTGCTGTTGTTGTGGTTGGGGTTGCGGGTGCGGCACTTGCGGTTGAGGTTGCGGGTGCGGCGGTTGAGGTTGCGGCTGTTGGTGCTGCTGTGGTGGTGCTGGTTGGGCCTGTTGATGCTGCTGTGGTGGTTGAGGCTGACCAGGGCGTCCCTGTGTCTGAGGCTTGGTCAGGTCAGGAGGTGTTACACCCTTTTGCTCTTTGAGAGGCTCATGACGGGCGTCGGGAGCTTTCGGTCCGGCCTGGACCGGCTTCATCATTTGATCCCTGGGGGACTTGGGTGGTCCACTCGATTCCACGGGTTTCTTCATTTCCCCCGGAAGGCCTCTTTCGCCGGGTTTCGGCGGCGTTGTGAGTCCCTGTCCCGGCATTCCTTTCCCCGGTTCGACGCCCGGCTGTCCGGCTGGCTGCAATTTCCCGACAGGTTTGCCCGGCATTCCTTTCCCCGGTTCGACGCCCGGCTGTCCGGCCGGACCCTGCTTCGGGGGCGGCACCTGTTTTGATTTCTCCTTGAATTCTTTGGGCTGGAATTTGATCTCCGAAGCGGGCTTGTTAACCTGGCTTACGGGGACTATCCTGTTAGTGACTTTCGGGGGTATCACTTTGGTCTGAATGGGCAAAGCAGCGGGTCTGGTCTGGGTCATATTTTGCCTGAGGGTATTGGCATTGATTCTGGCCCCTTCCTGTTTGGCTATCCCCTGATTATATGCAATCCTGTTCAAAACGATGTTGTGGGGCTTGTTCGCCACTTTGACGTCGGTGAAGTTGTACCGATTACGATCGGTGTGGTAATTCTTGGAAATCGTGTTGTTAACGATTGGAGCGGTGTGATAACTGCCGATGATCACGGTCCTGTTGACGTTGGCGACCCTGACCCGGCTGTAGTTGTTCACTTCATAGAAGTCGTGTTGAGGAACCACCACGGCTTGGTTAAGGTACGCCAGACTGCCGATAGTGAGACCCACAACAGCCGCCGTGCCGATCACGGTGGCACCAGGTCCCCAGGCGTAATGGGAGTAGTAGCGTTCGGTTGGAGCCAGGGGGACCCAGCCTACATCTTCGCCGGATCCAATCCAAGCCACGCGTCCCGGATACCAGCCGACTTCGACCCCTACTGTTTCCGGCGGTCCCCAGTACCAGGCATTGTTCACATACACCCAGTTGCCATAATGATGCGTCGCGTATCCGAAGGGCTCGTCGGGAATCCATGTGCTGTCCCCGTAATACTCAGTCCACCGGCCTGCCGTGAACGGGGCCCAACCGGAACCGACTCGAGTTGGTCGCCAGAAATGGCGATCTCTGCCTTCGTAGTTTACCGTCTCCCATACTCCGTTCTCTTCGAGTTCGTATGCGTCATCCTGCAGTTCCGCGGGAAGGTACTTGACGGACTCTCCCTTGACGGTCACTCTCTTAGACCACAGACTGTCACGCGCCACGTTCCAGTCATCCCAGTTCGCATCCACTTTGGCCTCGCCGGTCCCCACCTGGCCGGCATCGGCGATTAATGAGGGAGAACCCTGAACCACCTCGTACCTGGCACTATC
>JADFXK010000615.1 GCA_015233625.1 Deltaproteobacteria bacterium
CTAAACAACTTCTGGATAAGCAAGAGGTCGTCAATAGCAACAAACGCATCAATCGACCTTCAGATGACCCCGTAGGCATGGCCGAGACCCTGAACTACAATCAGGTTATTTCCGGCTCTGTCCAATATCAGCGCAATATTACTCAGGCCAGTTCCTGGCTTAATCAGAGCGATACCTCCTTCCAGAACATAACCCAGGAGTTGCAACTGGCCCAGACCATTGCCGTCAACCAATCCAATGATACGGCCAGTGCGGACAGCCGGGCTGCTTCGGTCGACGAAGTAACCAGCGTGATCAATTCCGTCAACAATTTGATTAACGGCAAATTGGGCGACCGGTATATGTTCAGTGGAAAAAGCGTCAAAACCCAGGCCTACAGTATCTATGCAAAGGGTATGGAGTATAACGGCGACTGGGGAAACCTGGACATGAACATTTCATCGAACATCAAGACCACGGTCAACACCGTGGGAGCCAGCGCTTTTCCCACCTCGGTGACGGATTTGGGCGAGGCGGCTAAATTATCCCCGGATGTGGTGCCGGTCACGCGCGGGTTTGGAAGTTCTCTCTCAGCCGTGGACTCAGGTTTTGATTTTGTTACCCAGACCAATGATCAGATGGTGTTCACTGAGACTGTCGCCGGCCAGGGAGGTAACCCGCCACATGTTTACCAACACACTGTCAGCTTGACCGATCCGGCCCATGGTGGGACCCTGGTGTCCGGCCAAACTTATGACGGCAAAGCCGTGGCCGATGCCCTGGCCAGGTCATTGAACAGCACCAATACCAGTAGCAACAGATACCAGGTCACTTACGATAAGACTTCCAGTCTGTTTACGATTACCAACAAAGCCGGGAACAGCGACCAGATGACCCTGAACTGGTCTGACCCCAACAACACTTCCGCGAATACCCTGGGGTTTACCACGGCGGTTGATCAACCCCTAAATCCAGGACAGTCGGACACTGCGGACTCAATCCGGGCCTTCAACGTCATGACTGGGGCGAATGACACTTTTTCTGCCAATATTGACGGTTCCGGCCCCCAACCAGTGACCATCGCCGCGGGTAATTACACGGCTCCGGAACTGGCTCAGGCCATGAAAAATGGGATCAACCTCGCCATGGTCACGGCTGGGGCGCCTGGCAGAGTCGACGTAACTTATAGTTCTCAAACAGGATTATTTCAGGTCCAATCTCTCAGCCTGGGCAGCAACTCCACGGTGGACCTGACCCCGCCATCGAGCAAATTTTTGGGGATGATCAATATGCCTCCGATCAGCACGGCCGGATTGGGCGGTACGGCCTTGTCGCTGCTCAACAAGGGGGCCGGGGTTCAGCCCGGGATGATCAAGATTACCGACAAAGCCGGAAATAGCCGGACCTTGGACACCACCGGTCTAAAAACCCTGCAGGACGTGGTTGATGGGATCAATAACCTGTATCAGCCGGCCGGTCCCAACCAGTTTCTTGTTCAGGCGGAATATAATCAGAGCTACACCGGGATTAACCTGGTGGATGCCTCAGCCGCCAACGGGGTAATCAAGACGGACGAGGCCACGGGCCAATTTGCTTTTGTGTCCGGGCAAAACGATAAGATCACCTTTAATGACGGTGCTCCCCAGAGCATTAATCTGGTCGCTGATGGGTATCTCAAGAGCAATGATTTGAACTCCGGAGCCGCGGTGGCTGCGGCCATCCAAAATGACATGAACTCAAAAAATCCGGCTTCCCAATACAATGTCTCCTATGACGAATTCACCGGCCGGTTTACCATCGCGGCCAATGCCGGCAATCCCAACCCCGTGACTATTGACTGGCAGAATTCTACCGCCGGCAACATCCTGGGGTTTTCCGATCCGACAGATACGATACCAGCCGGATCGGCCGTGACCGGCCAGACCAACGCCCTGGCCATAGGACCGTCCACGACCGCCCATGACCTGGGTATTTTTGGATTGAGTGGTCCAGCGACTGCGGGGACCGCCCGGCTTATGGGTGGCGACCTCCAGGCCGCAGTGGATCGAAACACTCCCCTGGCCGTTCTCTTAG
>JADFXK010000616.1 GCA_015233625.1 Deltaproteobacteria bacterium
GGATGGAAATGGTCACCGCCAGCCAGGGCATGGCTCGGCCGCCCAAGAAAAAGTCGGTTAACGTCTTTTCCTTTTTGGAGTACCAGCCTCCTATAACCAAAAGCGAAATGAAATAGGCGACGAGAATCAGGATATCAGGTAGGGTCATGGACAGGAGATTTCGTTATCTGAGGTTATTCTTCCGTTGGTTTTACCGGATCGCCCGTTCTAACTGCCCGGACGCCATGTTTTTCAGAGATATCACGTTCCTGCGCTTCCGCTAAAACAAAATCAAGATAAAAGGCTTTACCATCTCCGGACAGAGTCGCCGACCAACATTGCCGTCCCGGCTGGGGCGGTAATTTGAAGCAATATTTGTCCAGAGCCACTGTCCCGTCTCCGAGCCATTTGGTGGTATCGACTAGGCCTTCCAATTCTTCCCGAGAAGGCAGTCGCCAGTCAGTGTGGCCGCCCAAGGTCAGGGTCCGGCAATACTCCCGCGCCTGGGCCTGGGTGAAAGCGGTGTCCGGCACCTCTTGGGCCCACATCAATTGCGTCCTCATGTCGGTCACGGTCCCATCTTGATGATCGACGCAATATTGAATCCGTGTCCTTATTCTTGGGTTCGACGCGGTGGAGCCGCTGGTGTCCAGCCTGGGGTTATCTTGCCCCAACGCCGGAGAGTCACCGGTGCCGCATAGGACGAACAACAACAGGCCCACGCCTAGACGAATAATGTACGGTTTCATTCCCATGTTCGCCAGTTCTGGTGGACGCGCTCAAGGATTAAAGATGAAGATGAGCCCTGGGGTGAGTCTCATAAAGGGCTTCCGTGTCTTTTAAGGTGCCGAGGATTTGTTCATCGGTGACGGGTGGCGCCTTGATCATGACTTCGGCATAAAAATCTCCAGTTGTCTGGGTTTTAAGGTTTTTAACCCCCTTCCCTTTCAATCTGTATTTTTGTCCACTTTGGGCGCCGCGGGGTATTTTCAAGTTGACCTGCCCGGAGGGTGTCGGGACAGTCACTGTTCCTCCCGCGACTGCCTCAAAAAGGGTTATCGGGACCTGCAGGTAAAGGTCGTCGCCCTTCCGGGTAATCAGCGAATGAGGATTAATTTCGATGATCAAATAAAGGTCTCCTGGGAGGCCGCCGTGTTGTCCCGGCTCACCCTTCCCGGTTACCCGGACCTTGGAGCCATTATCCACACCCGGTGGGATAGTTACGCTGAGTTGTTCAGTTTCTTCAAGCTGTCCCAGTCCGCGGCAAGCGGCACAGGGCTTTAGGTTTATCCGGCCGGAACCACCACACCGCGGACAGGCCCGCATAAACTTGACCGGTCCGTCACCCACGTTAGACTGGCCGGTACCTTGACATTCCGGGCAGATGTCACCGGCCACCCCGGGGTCCAGGCCGGAAGCCCCGCAAGTAGAGCACGGTTGTAACCGGTTCAAAGATATCCTGGTCGTTACGCCCTTGATCGCCTCCAGAAAATCTAGAGACAACCTGGATTCCACATCATTGCCCGGTTGCGGCCTCCTGCGGCCGGTTCGGCCCCCAGAGCGAGAAAAGACGCCGCCAAATAAATCTTCAAAGCTGTAGGAGCGGTCTTCAGCACCTCCTCCGAAGTCTTCCCAGGTCGGCTGTTCGGAGGAAGAATGCCAGCTTCGATATCGCCTGGCCGCCTCGGGATCAAATCCGGCTCTTAACGCTTCCGATCCAAATTCGTCATAATTCTTCCGCTTTTGTTCATCGGACAAGACTTCATGCGCCTCGGCGATCTCTTTGAATTTTTCTTCGGCCTTTTTATTTCCCGGATTTACATCGGGATGGTGCTTGCGAGCCAGTTTTCTAAAGGCCTTGTCAATTTCTTTCTTGGCGGCGGTCTTGGGAACGCCTAATACCTGATAAAAATCTTTCTTTTCCATAATGTCAGCTCTCGATCAAGACGATCAAAAATTGTCTAGACATTGAGTGGCGAAACGACCCGACAAGGCATAGGAACCTTGCCCTTCGGTCCGACAAAAAATGAACTGACAAATCTTAGTGCCGGAAACAAGTTC
>JADFXK010000617.1 GCA_015233625.1 Deltaproteobacteria bacterium
GGGTAAGATAATCTCCGTGTTGGACCTAAGACTCAAGTTTGGGATGGACTCTATGGATTACACGGAGCGGACCTGCATCATCGTGGTGGAAATCTCCGGGTCCGTCGGGAATGTGGCCATGGGCATAGTGGTTGACTCCGTATCAGAAGTGTTGAGCATCAAAAGCACGGAAATCGAACCCACCCCCTCCTTTGGCGCCAAGGTCAATACGGAATACATCCTGGGCATGGCCAAGACCGAAGGCGGTGTCAAAATCCTCCTCGACATAGACCGGGTTCTCGGGGAAGATGAGTTGGATCTGATGCAGAAAATTGCATAGCGCGGACTCAAGTAAGTCCTGACCGGAATTGAGGAATAACCATCAGGCATCGTCCCAACCCGAAGCACCCCGTCCCGAGTTGCCGGGGCCGAATGGCGGGAGAGCAATTAATCCCGCGAATAGTATATATGCACATTACATTTGTGCGAATTTGCCAGAAATTGATGCTTCGCCCCCCTGGAGTGATTTGGGCGCTGAAATTTAAGCAGTTTTATTTCGGATACCGCCTGGCCTTAAATTTGCAAACTCATGTTTAGGATAATTTGTGATAGCGCCGGGCATTCATCCGTCCGCCTCGACCGCATTGGGCTGACGAAACAATGCGGTATGACCAAAAGGAGGAAGAATAATGCGGTTCAGGGACTTGAAGATAGGTGTTCGGCTGGGGATTGGTTTCGGACTGATGATCTTAATGACCGCCGCCGTCGGCTATATGGCCGTCACCAAAATAGAGCAGGTAGCCAACTTTACAACCAAGTTGTTTCGGCACCCCTACGCCGTGGCCACGGCCGCTTTGCGCGTTGACGGTAATATTGTCCGAATCAACCGTGCCATGAAAGAGGTGGATTTGGCTAAAGACAAAGCAGGCATTGAAGCCGCAGCCGCCGGAATCTCTGAACATGAAAAAGCAATCTTCAAGGATTATGATATTATACTGGAACGAATCTTGGGTGACCGGGAGTCCGTCAAGCAAGCTATGAAACTTCTCTCCGGCTGGAAACCGCTCCGGGATGAAATCATCGCCCTTAAGACGGCCGGCGAAATCGATAAGGCCAACGCTCTGATCGCTGGACGGAATGCGGAATTTGTCAAAAAAATCAGCGAGGATGTCCAAGGGTTTGTCGATTTTTCGACCAGTAAGGCGAACAGCCTTTCAGCCAATGCCGAAGCCACCCGGTCGGAGGTTTTGACGACCATTCTGATCTTGGTTGGTATTGCGACGCTCGTCGGGGTGGCTTTCGCTCTGTTCCTGACCCTCGGCATTACCCGGCCGGTTAAGTTGGCCGTGGCGACTTCCGAGAAACTGGCCAACGGCGATCTGACCATGGATATTCAGGTGACCAGTCATGACGAGACGGGCCGACTGCTGGGATCCATGTCCCAAATGGTGACCAACCTCTCTGAGATGCTGATCTCCAATCTGGATACTTCGCAGTCCCTGGCCGAGGGTTCATCCGAGCAAGCCGCGGCCGTGGAAGAGACGTCTTCCTCACTTGAGGAAATGGCATCCATGACCAGGAAGAATGCCGATAACTCGGCCCAAGCCAATGGGTTGATGAAAGAAGCAAATGCCATGGCCCAGATGGCCACCGCGTCGATGGATGAGATGCGCCGGGCTATGGAACAGACGGCTCAATCCAGCGAACAGACGGCTAAGATTATCAAGACCATTGATGAAATTGCCTTTCAAACCAATCTCCTGGCTTTAAACGCGGCCGTTGAGGCGGCCAGGGCCGGAGAAGCCGGGGCCGGATTTGCAGTCGTGGCCGACGAGGTCAGGAACCTGGCCATGCGCGCCGCGGAAGCCGCCAAAAACACCTCCTCGCTGATTGAAGATACTATAAAAAAAGTCAGGAATGGCGCTGAGATAGTTAATAAAGCCGATCACGCCATCAAAGAAGTTGCGACCTCTTGCCGGGCGGTCGGCAGCTTGTTGGAGGAGATCACCGCCGCCTCCGTCGAACAGGCCCAGGGCATAAGTCAGATTG
>JADFXK010000618.1:0-415 GCA_015233625.1 Deltaproteobacteria bacterium
CTTGCATAAGTATTCTCCTTTGTTGATTTGGGTGAGGTGTCCAAAGATAAATGATCAAGGCTATATTTTTGTATTTACATATATTTTTAAATATTTCAGATAACGGTCAGAGAAGAATTGAAGGGTAGGGCATGGCTTGGGTTTAGATCTTGCGGCGGGATTTGGGTCAGGATAGATTTTATAGATCTTCGTGGCACGGCAAGAGAGGTAACCTACCCCAGGGGGGCTATATTTTAAGAATCGTATTTCATTATGCGGTCAGAGAAGAGGGTACCAGGCACAATAAATTGGGTGAATTCGAATAGAGGACGACAACGTTGTATGTCCGGGTCTACGTGCATGGGTTCTGAATTCTGTACCAAAGAATTTGGCTACATGAAAAGAAGCGGTGGAGATTCTGATGGGATCAACTGGG
>JADFXK010000618.1:483-2003 GCA_015233625.1 Deltaproteobacteria bacterium
GGCCTTAAACAGATTAGGCATAAACAAACTATTTTGTGTTTCTCTTTTACGACAAGCGCCTCCGTCGATGGTTGCCCGATACCCGCTGGGGGAGTCGAACAATTTTGACGGAGTGCTGGTCGTAAAAGAGAAACACAAAATAGTTTGTTTATGCCTAATCTGTTTAAGGCCGAAAATGAGCATCTGGAGCGATGGATTGATGACGAAACTACAAGACTTTTGACCGGGCCACCCAATAAAGCCGAACAGACCCGTCCGAGGCGCATTTCGCCGCGGCAAATAATCAAATAACCAAATCATCGAAGCATCTATTGTCCACCCCGAACCGGCCAAACGTATTCGCCGACGGTCTTGATTATGTCAAAGACGCCGCCATTAGGCATGAACACGCCATATCCGTTGGACGGATATTTGATGTCGGTAGAACATGACCAATAATAGTCTGATTGGACGCCGGTAAATAAATACATACCTGAACAGAGTATGCATTCAGCCCCCGTCTTTAAGGTTGATAATTCTTTAAGGGAAGGCAGTCTCCAATCTCCTTCGTTAGAACCATCGGTTAACGAGGCTGGATTTCCATTCTTGACCTGAGAAGCGCGATCAGCCGCAGTTGCCCCAAATTGCGTACCGGACACAAAAGGATATTTACCACCCCAAGCCGCGTCTTTCAGCTAAACCAATCCGTTGCTCATATCGGTCACAGTGCCGTTGTTATTATCACACCATCGTCCCTTAGGGCTAAGCGTACCTTTGCAGGTGACGCATGATGGGTGAGAGGTCGGCAGCTCGTCCGCGTAGGCCATGACGGCTGGACATCCCAACAGACAGCCAATTATAAAAATGGCCAAAAAATTGCAGGATACTATTTCTCCGGCTCTAATCATGGGGATATCCTTCTGGTTTGTTAAACTGTTCCGGCATGAACTGACTCAAAAGTAAATAATCAAATCGACTATTGTCCGTTGCGTACCGGCCAAAAGGGGAAGTAGCCATTCTTAGGGCAATACCCCACCCCGTAGCCACTATACACCTCGAGGCACAACCCTGTCGCGGGGTCGAAGGAGGCGGTAGTACTCGTCCAGTAGGGGTACGACCACTGGACGCCGGTAAAAAGGTACTGACTGGAACAACTGATGGGCTCAGTTCCGTAAGTAAGGGTGTTTAGCTCGTCAAATGTTGGCACACGCCATTGACCTGCCTGTGAGCCGTCGGTCAGCGAAGCAGGGTTGCCGTTTTTAACTTCACCAGCTAGACCAATAGCGCGATTGAAGGCAGTATCCGCGCCCCAACCCGCGTCTTTCAGCCAGATCAATCCGGTGGTCGTGTCGGTTACCGTACCGTTGTGATTATCGCACCATCGTCCGGCCGCGGTGCATGTTGGCGGCACATTTGGCGGACCGCCCGGTGGGCACGGCATCATGTCAGCGGGGTGGGAGACCGGAAGAGCGCCGGGCAGGGAGACAATGATAAAAATGGCGGACAAGTTGCAGGATACTATATATGCGGCTCTAAGCATG
>JADFXK010000619.1 GCA_015233625.1 Deltaproteobacteria bacterium
ACTTGAGGCTTTCACCTAAGTCCTTGTTTTCTGTGGTGCCGAGGGACGGAATTGAACCGCCGACACGGGGATTTTCAGTCCCCTGCTCTACCGACTGAGCTACCTCGGCCTGGAATTGCGTATACCCCAACGCCTGGATGATGTCAAGCATTTTTTCAGAACTTGAGGCAAGGGATTTCACGGCCAGGGGATATGAGGACGGACCTGAACCAATTGTGGCAATTTTACTTGCAATGTTTCTCTGTTCATTATACTTATCAGCCAGGAGCCTGGACTGATCATGCCGCCGGGCGAATGGGATTGATTCTTTTGGGGATGGTTGTGTGAGCCCGGTTTTTTGGATCCACCGGGCCGGTTGGATAGAAGGAGCGGATTCATGCCTGATGGCCGGGTTCCACAAATCGGGGTTGTTTTTCCTCGGACTGATGCCTTAACCAAGGTGAGCGGGGAGGAAAAATTCGCGGCCGACTATTATGGTCGGGATCTAGTCTGGGCCGGGGTGAAGCGAGCCGGGGTTCCTCATGCCCGGCTAAAGTCATTGGATGTCGACCAGGCCCGGCAAGTCCCCGGAGTGATCGCCGTCTTGACCCATCGGGATATCCCGGGGGAGAACCGGCAGGGAGTAGTCCGCAAAGACCAGCCGGTCTTGGTCGACGACAAAGTCCGCCATGCCGGTGACGCCCTGGCCCTGGTCCTGGCCGAATCCAGGCCGGCTTTGGCCGCGGCCCTGAAGGGCATCATGTGTGAGCTTGAACCGCTGCCCGGGGTGTTTGATCCGGAGCAGGCCCTGGCCGAAGGCGCACCTCTGGTCCACGAGGATAATCCGGAAGGCAATATCCTGCTTAAAGCCGAAGTCAAGATCGGCGAGACCGAATCGGTCTGGGAAGAATGTGATGCGGTGATCGAAGCCTGTTTTGAGACTCCGCACCAGGAGCACTGCTTTCTGGAAACGGAATCCGGATGGGCCAAGGTCGAACCCGACGGGAAGCTCGTAATCGTGGCCTCCACCCAGACACCTTTTCGAGACCGCACCGAGGTGGCCCAGGTGTTGGGCCGGGACCACACCGGCATCCGGATTATCGCCCCCTACGCCGGCGGCGCTTTTGGCGGCAAGGATGGGATTTCCGTCCAGAGTTTGCTGGGATTGGCCGCTTTGCATGCCCAAGGCCGACCGGTCAAGATGTGGTGGGACCGGGAGGAGAGCTTCTCGGCCGGGACCAAGCGTCACCCGGCCCGGATGTACTATCGGTTGGGGGCTAAGGCCGACGGGGCCCTGCACGCCATCGATGTCCGGCTCTACCTTGACACCGGGCCCTATGATCATCTAGGCGGGGCGGTCATGACCCAGGCCGTGGAACATAGCGGCGGGCCATACCGGATTCCCCACGCCCGGTTGCGAGGCTGGTCCGTCTATACGAACAACCCCATTGGGGGAGCTTTTCGGGGCTTCGGCGTGGCCCAGGTGACGGCCGCCATGGAACAGATGATGGACCTGCTGGCGGCTAAACTGAACCTGGATCCGATACAACTCCGATTAAAGAACGCGGTCCGCCGCGGGGACAAGAATTGTGTCGGCGTGACTGTGACCAGTTCTACCGGATTAAGCGAGTGCCTGGAAAAAATGGCTGAACATCCCGGCTGGCAAGACCGGCAGACCTGGATCCGGGCCGCCGGTCCGTTAAAACGCCGGGGGGTGGGCCTGGCCGCGGTGATGCAAGCCATGGGTTATGGTCCTTTTGTGCCCGACGTGGCCAATGCCAAGGTGGAACTTACCCTGGAAGGCAAAATCCGGGTCTATTCCGGGGTGGTGGTTCCGATGATATCAGATTCGTGTTTGGCCAAGAATTCTTTCATCGCCATCTCCTCTGTTGGGATGCAAAAACAATTATGACTCAGATCATAACACCAACATAGGAAAAACAGCAAGTTATTTGGTTGCGGCCGAAGGCCGCGCTAAGTGGTGTTTGTTACCACCTGCCGGAATATTCAGGTCGGCCGTG
>JADFXK010000061.1 GCA_015233625.1 Deltaproteobacteria bacterium
ATTACACAGCAGGCTGCACAACTTCAGTAGTATACTCGGTTCTCGACAACATTGAATGAAAAGATGTCCAGGATGGCATTGGAAAACTTGTCGGCTCTCGATCGAAAATTAGCCATGGTGAGTGCAAGGTTGGGAAATGTCAATGTTTGGTTTTCTTTCGAAGATATTTGTTCCATTTTTCCATCTACTGGTTTGTTATTAGAGCCTCTTTTGAGGTGAGGTTCCAGGAAATCTTTCCAAGGACTCGTTCCCAAAGAATTCGTCCTGTCACAATTCCCCTCCCCTTTCTTTAACAACTGAGAACGGTGTTCAGAGTCTGCTAAAACGGAAATGTAACCCGGACCAACTCTGCTACCCACTGGACCCGCTTCGCTACTATGATTATGTTCCCAGGCCACTTTTCGGGCATAGATGTCAGGCGGCTCATCCTCATCATAGTGTAAGTGTTCCAGATAATGCTTTAGCTCCTCATTCCTCAATTTTGGGTTCTGCTCACAAGTCAGCATCATATCCGTCAGGAGGAACCAGTAATCGAAAATGCGGGCACATCGTTGACTATAGGTGACGTTCATTGCCGCTTGAACGGTCAGAAGTATTTGATTGTTGCGGTGGTATTCCCCCCATGGTCGAGGCTGATAGAGTTCCTCAAAGGCATCTTTTGCCTTGTCTTCACGCCAATGGGCAGACAAGGCTAAAAATAGTCCTTTCTCTATCGGCTGATCAAAGGCGTTTCTTAGTGCCTGCACGTTTATTCCGACCTTCGCAAGAGGGCCTTGATAGAGATCGACCAGAGCGGTGACGACTTCTCGCCTTTTCTCCGCGATCTTTTCTGTCTTTAACTTAACCTCCCCTTGCTGCTTCTCGACATCCCCTTCGTGCTTCTCGACTTTCTCGTTGAGTTTCTTGATTTCCTCGTTGAGTGCCTTAATCTCCATACACGGCCAAAGCGCCAGGTCTATCAGACGGATTAATTCGCGGTTGGATGTGGGAAATATCCTGGTAAGCGGGTTGGAAACACTCAAAGGATACTCCGCACCTATGGGGATCTCTGTATCTTTTTCACCTGTGGTGATCTTTGGACCTTTTGCCTTTGGGGGACTCTTTTCATCTGTCTTTTTGATTCCATATATGTTTTTGATTCCATATATTTCCCTGCAAAATGTGGCAAAAACTTCGGAAAGGTACTCGGCGCCATCTTCTGTGCGCTGTTTGATCTCGACCTTCTGTCCCTTTCCCCTGGCAATAAAATTCTCATAGGAGGATGGAAGATTAATCCGAAACTCCAGAGGTAGAAGTTTAAGTTGGTACTGCCGCCCAAAATCATTCAGCTGCTTCATATCCTCTCTGGGTATACTTCGATGATCACCAAACCTCAATACCTTGGCTTGTTCGATGAGGTTTAGCCTGATAACCATATCGTAAAGCTCGAGGTCACCACTGAGAACAACTATCAATTGGGGCGTATTCATGTACCTGCGTACAGTTTCCAGGACCTTCCAGCCTCTTTGAAATGCTGTGTCAACGTCGTCAATCTTGACCACCAGCGCCTTGAGTCCTGGATGGTAAGAAGCCAACAGAGTAATAGATGCAGATACAAATTTTTTAAATTCGTCTGCCAGGTTCTTGCCGCTCTGGCCGAGGATAAGGGTCTCTTGAGCAAAGATTTCAGGGCTGACAACGGTTTCATCCACAAATTTGCTATAGGCATTGGGGCTGAGCGCAACCAGGTGTCGCGCCAAATCATTAAGGGCCTTATTCCACGGAGAAAGAAGATCTTGCTGAGACCGGTGGTCCCGTGATTGCCGGCCAATACCTTTGCAGCAGTCGACAGTGTCACTCACTTCTTGGCAAATGATAGAAATAATTGTGATTAGAAGAAATTCCGTGTCCTCAAGCAAGCTGGGGTCAATGTAGGGCAAGAAGAGCAATTGCTTGGCAATATCATTGTGGTGATCCTTCAAATACGCGTCAATGCTGGCCATAAAACTGGATTTCCCCACTCCTCGCGGCCCGAAAATGCCAATGTTTTCATGTTTGTATCGAGTGCGCTCAGGCTGATCGGATTGATAGCTTGATTTTTCGGTCTGGTCACCTGCCCGTCTGCAAGGCCAATCGTCGTCCGGTTTGTCATCCAATTTTTTAACCAACTGAGTTATTATTTCTGATACCTTGGTCAGTTCATCTCTGAAAAAAGAGTGGTCGGCGCTAAACTTATTGGCCGACCGGGATTCTTCCAATATTATAGTAATCTTTTCATTATCCGTATTGCCGTTTGCCACTTTCAGCCTCCTATCGTATAGACGCGTCGTGATGTCGATTGGGCAAATTTGGGGAATGGGAAAAAAGAGGGGGCAATTCTCTGACCAGTGCAGGGTCATCCAGGTCTGATAGGATCATCCAGAGCAGTTGCGGCAACCATTTCCCAATGAGGATATAACCTGTTTCAAGATGAATGTCAATATTCGGACTATATTTTTTATATAGGACCAGCCTGTTTCTTATGAAGTCCTGTCTGCAAGACTTAATCTCGCCGAGATGCAAATAAATTGCCCGACGACTAACTTATACTGTGAACGGGCATAATTGCCCCTTTTGAATCAAGGCCATGGCTAATTTGGCTTCTTGTGGCTTCGCCACCCAGACAACAAGTTGTCTGGGCCACCCGCCATCATTCCGGGGCTTCGGGATGGTCCAAACCCAATGGTTGCCTGCACAGCGAAGCAGCCGGAAGCAAGGCAAAAAACGCCAATTATGCCTGTTCAGGGTATAGTTGCGGATTCACATTTGCGCCGGGCCGCCATTTATGTTAGGGGACTGCAGGAGAAACTATGTCATCATCCGGAACGGAGATATAAAGTAATGCCAGACTCGCCGGCCTTTGCCGAAGCCCTGTCCCAGGCGCGGGCCAAACTACTAGACACCAGCGCCAGAAACCGCCTGCTGAATTACCGAAAAAGCCCGGCCAGAAGTATCACCATCGTCGATGGGCGGCCGGATCATGTCTTTATGACACTGGTGGATGAAGGCAAAGAGATGGACCTGATCCCTCTTATCCCCGCCCTGTCTGATGATGAAACAACCGGAGAAGGGATCGGAAACCTTCCTTTGGAGGTGACCGGCCAATCAGAACTCTCGGAAACGATCACCGACCTCAGCTCCGATCCTATTCCACCGCGGCCGAAGACACCTGGCCAGTGCCCCGAAAGCCGCTTGCAGACCACGGAAACACCGGAGCGGCTGGAGCGGCTGGGGGTCAAACTCAAGCAGGAAGCCCGCAGCGCCATCGAAGAGACCGGCTGCAATATGTTGCACCTGGCCATCGGTTTCCTGGAGTGGTCCGAGAATCCGGCCTCCCCGGACAGCCGCCTGGCGCCCTTGATCCTCGTCCCGGTTACTATCCAGCCGGATAAGCTCGACAAGCAGACCCAGACCTATTCCTATAAGCTGGCCTATACCCAGGAAGACCTGGAGATCAATCTGTCCCTGGCCCACAAACTGGACAGCGACTGGGGGCTGAAGCTGCCCGAGTACCCGGAGAACATCTCCCCGGAGTCGTATCTGGCGGAAACGGCCGAGGTGGTGAGCCACCTACCGGGCTGGCGGGTGATGCCTCGGATGGTCCTGGATCTATTCAGCTTCGCCAAGATTGCCATGTTCAAGGATTTGGCGGACAGCCGCCGGCCTGACGGGGGCAGGTTGAGCGACAACTTATCATTGAATCAGATCCTGGTCGGCGTTGAGGCCGGAGACGTCGCGGCCCAACCGTCGGATGGTCAAGAATACCACATCGACCGGGATGTTCGGGCGCGTCAAACTAGCTTGATCCTGCCGGCCGACAGTTCTCAGCATTCGGCCATTATCGATGCCGCGCTCACCGCCGGCAACCTGGTCATTGAAGGTCCTCCCGGCACCGGGAAATCGCAGACAATCGCCAACCTGATTGCCACCGCCCTGAGCCGGGGTCAGACCGTCCTGTTCGTGGCCGAGAAACTGGCCGCCTTAGAAGTGGTCAGGCAGCGCCTGGACGAGGTCGGTCTGGGCGATTTTTGCCTGGAGCTGCACAGCCACAAGACCCAGAAGGGCAAGCTGCACGAGGATATCAAGAAGCGGATCAACGGGATATACCCGGACGCGGTCGGCCTGGATCTGGAGTTGCAGGACCTGGACACGGAAAGACGGAAGCTCCTGGAATATTCCAAGATCATGAATCGGCCGGCTGGCCCCAGAGGAGAACGGATTTATGAAATATTCTGGACGGCTGAAAACTGGCGCGGCCAAAGCAGCCAAGGGGCTCATCTCTTCCGCGTCGATCAGGCTCTGGACCGGCCCTGGGATGAGATCAACCGGAATGCCTCGATCATCCAGGACCTGGCCAACCTGCGGGAAGAACTGCCCCCCCAGGCCATCGCATGCTGGACAGGACTTCGGCCAGTCGGCCGCTGTTCCGTGGACCAAAACCAGGTAAGTGACGTTCTGGAGGCCATGCAGATTAATCTGGGAGAGATGCTCCATCGGTTCGAGATGCTGAGAAACGAACACGGCCTGCCGCTGACGGGAACCTTGGGGGAACTCCGACGCTTAAGCGCGGCACACCCCGAAGTGTGGGCTGGCATTCCAGACACCCAGGTCACGGCACTGGGCCGGATATTCTTAAACGATCAAAACTTTCTGGTCCTGGAGCGTCTTGACGCGACGATTCGCAAGTTGCGGGAGTCCGAATCACGAGCCTCCGGCATAATCCCTCGAAAAGATACGGCGCCTCAATCAGCCCTCCAGAGGTTGGCTGAATCCATCGCCCGGTTGGAAGATGATGATCTTGGTCATCTGACGTTGCAGGAGATTCAAGCCCTTTGTCTCGCGCTCAGCCACTCGGCCGGGGATATCCCGGAAATTGCCGGTCTGGGCCCAGGTCTGGCCCGGCTGCTGGTCTGTCAGGCCCAGTCCATGCTCCGGCAGCAGCGGGCCTCCATCCGGTCATTCTTCAAGCCGTCATACTGGAACCTGAAGTCTCTGGTCAGTGCCTATCTGGAGCATGACGCAGAATTTGACGCGGATGCGGCGGTTACTCTAATCCAGTCCCGAATCAAGAATAGGCCGGAATCGCGCCCCGAAGCCGATGCCGCCAAACGACTGGAGGGATATCGCGGCCTGGTTGATCCCTGTCTCGCCCGGAAAACCAGTTGGGCTCGAGTGGTGGCCGACGTTGACTGGGGCCGGAAACTGATGACGGCGATAGGATCCCCAGCCCGGACCGGGAGCCTTGGGCCGCCCATATTCGAGAATCTCGAGGAGATGACCAGACAAGTCCAGGCATTGCAAGATATGACCGGACGCGTCCAGCAATCACTGGCGCAGGCTCGAATTTCCATGAAACCTGAAGATGACCTGGATACAGTGGCCGCCCTGATCCGGTCTCGCCAACACACCTTGGAGGAAATTCTGGCTCAGACCGTCGAGTTGAATGTCTCACCCTCAAAAACGATTCTGGTTTTAAAGGACGGCCTGGAGGCTCATGCCTCAGCTCTAAACATGGCTAAAAGCATCCCCGATGATCTGGAGTTCAAGCGGCTTATCGCAGCCCTGAGACACGTCCTGGCCGGACCTGAAACCGAGTTCGGACACCTGATTCAGAAATCCAGGACGGTGGCCAATTGGGTCCAGCGGATTTTTGCCTCTAGCCATTTTTCTACTGAGTTGGCGGCCTGGGTCTTGGCCGAGCCGAACCAGGGTCACCTGGCTCTGTTTCGGGATGTGGCCGGGTTATCGAAGAAATTTGTGGCGGGCTTCAGCATATGGATTCAAAACCTGGAGGACTTTGGCCGGGTCGATTTCAGGCAGTTTTTCGGGGGAGATGACGAAGCGTGTCGTTTAGCAGATATGGCCGCGGCAGTGGGCCGGTGTCGGGATCAGATCCATTACCTGAGTTCCTGGACCGATTACTGCCGATGCTCTGACCAGGCCCAGGCCGCCGGATTAACCCAGTTCATCGAGGCCATCGACCGGGGCGCGTTACCGGCCAGGCATGCCCGGCCGTCATACCTTTTTGCCGTCTATCACAGTATGGCCAGAGAACTTATGGCGGCCCATCCTCTTCTGAATAACTTCACCCGCCCTGGTTACGAGAATATCCTGAAACGCTTTGCCACCCTGGACCAGAATGTTCTCGACCATACCCCCCAGCGGATTGCCCATCAGTTGGCCCAGGAGCCGGTGCCGGCCGGGGTCAGCCTGGGGCCGGTGGGGAGCTATACGGACAAGGCCCTCCTGGATCGGGAGATCAATAAGCTCCGGCGTCACATTCCCATCCGCCAACTGGTCAAGCGAGCCGGCCGGGCCCTCCAGGCGCTTAAACCCTGCTTCATGATGAGCCCGCTGTCCGTCGCCCAGTACCTTGACCCTGGCAGCATGAGGTTCGATCTGGTGGTCATGGATGAAGCCTCCCAGCTCAAGCCCGAGGATGCCCTGGGTGCGATTGCCCGGGGGAAGAAACTGGTCGTGGTGGGCGACCCCCGGCAGTTGCCACCGACGAGCTTCTTTGACCGGATAGACGGAATCTGGGCTGACGAGGACCAGACCTATGCGGTCACCGAGGCCGAATCCATCCTGGAACGCGGGATGCAGGTCTATCCGGCACGACGACTGCGCTGGCATTACCGGTCCGAACACGACAGCCTGATCAAGTTCTCCAATCACATGTTTTATAGCGACCGGCCGTTGTATGTCTTCCCCTCACCGCGTCACTCGAATCGGGGCCACGGAGTTCATTTCAACTACATTCACGGTGCGAAATACCACCAGGGGACCAACCATATTGAAGCCCAGGCCATCGTGACGGCCATCGATGACCACGTTCGGCTATTCCCCGAGGTCAGCCTGGGCGTGGCCACGTTTAATATCAAACAGACCGAGGTCATCCTGGACCTGCTGGAGGCCGCCCAGAAGAAAAACCCGCGACTCGATAAATGGATCCGCGAATCCGGCGATCAGGCCGAGCCGTTCTTTGTCAAGAACCTGGAAAACGTCCAGGGAGACGAACGGGATGTCATCTTCATCTCCGTAACCTACGGCCCTGACCCGGTTACCGGCAAGGTGTTTCAACGGTTTGGACCGATTAATACGGCCAATGGGTGGCGACGGCTTAATGTCATCTTTACCCGGGCCAAGCAGCGGGTGGAACTCTTTAGCTCCATGCGGTCCCATGATGTGGTCCCGTCACCGGATGCCAGTAAGGGTGTTCACGCCTTAAAAGCTTACCTGGCCTACGCCGAGACCGGATTCTTACCCGACAACGGCCTTACCACGGCCAGGACCGAAGCCCGAAGCCATTTTCAGGCTTCGATCATGGATATCTTGCAGCAGCACGGTCACCAGGCTGCCGCGCAGGTGGGTGCGGTCGGATTTGCCGTGGATATCGGTGTGCGTCATCCCGAGCACCGGAATGACTTTGTCCTGGGCATCGAATGCGACGGGGCGGCCTATCACTCAGCCGGGTCGATCCGTGACCGGGATCGTCTCCGCCGGGAGATTCTGGAGAAGAAAGGTTGGCGGCTCCATCGCATCTGGACCATCGACTGGTTCAAGAATCGAGAGAACGAGATCCAGCGCCTCATGACCGCCGTGGACAGCGCCGTTCAGGAGTATGACCAAGCCGGCTCGCAGACTTTGACTGGCGGGACGGTGGGGGATGAAGAATCGGACATGGAGGGGTGACCAGCAAATCACCTAGTTTTTCTTTCTTGCCGTGAAATTATGGTCGGGCTAGTTGAAATTCAATCTATTCATCGAGTTCGTCCTCCTTAAATAAACTGGGATAAAGCTTCTTGGCACAATCGGGACAGATGCCGTGAGTGAACTCGGCTTGACTATGTTTTGAGATATAAGACTCCAGGATGTTCCAATAACCATTATCATCTCTAATCTTTTTGCAAGAAGCGCAAATAGGCAATAAGCCGCTCAAAGTTTTGACCTCGGATAGAGCCCTCTGAAGCTCACTAATAAGCATATTGCGTTCTTCTTCGGTCTGTCTCCGTTCGGTGATGTCGGTGATGAACGCAAAATAATATTGTGGGTGTTCGTTCTCATTCTTGCGCAGGTGAACAAACAATTCCACCGGTACGCGGGTACCGTCCTTTCGTAAGAATTCTTTCTCGTAGCGCACTGGTAGACCAGTACTACGCAGCGCTTCCAACACCTCTTGCTCAAAACCAATCCATTCCGGGGGTGTGATATCTCCAACCAGGTCAGGCTTGATAAATCCTTCTCCGGCGTATCCAAGCAATTTATAATAGGCAGAATTGCTTAAGATCATATGTCCATCTGGATCGTCTAACCTGAACGGTTGAGAGGAATATTCCAGTAAATCTGCGAGTAACGCCGCTTGACGCTGGCTCTCCACTAATGCTTCAAAGGATTGTTTATGCCATCTTGCCAACGTCCACATACCAGCGGCAAGTAGAGCGGCCAGGGTCAATCCGGTCATCAACCAGGCTCGGGCCTGGATAGAGGCATATGCTTCAGCCTGGTCAATCTTGGCAATAAGGAACCACTCAGTATTTGGGATGTGCCGTGAGGCATAGAGAACGTCCTCATTTCGATAGTCGATTCCTTCCGCGATGTCATCCTTACCGAGTGCGGCCATGGCCCCATGCAACCTTCTGTCGTCTATTGGCAATCGAAAATTGAGAGCTGTATTCTTTCGAAATCTTAATTCATTTAGAAACACAGCCTCATTTCCCTCGCGCGTGACGAGAAGCGTTTCCGCTGTCCTTGATGGTGTCGGCCATGATTGAATAAAAGGATACAAAAATCGGAAGGGATCAATTCTCAATAATATCAAACCAATTATGCGTTTGCCTTCATTATCGTCAATAGCCAAAGGTGATAATAGGTCAATGTATATCGGGTTTGGTAAACCTCCGGGTTTCTGAATAGCGGAATAGGCCGTCTCTCTAGTTTTTAGCACCTTTTGGGCAAGGCGGTAAGACGAATCGCTTAAAACCACTTTGCCGGTGTTGGTGGATAAACGAATCTTCAAATCAGTATCAAGTACAATGAAATCCTGACAATGAGAAGTCTTAATGGAATTCATACGCTGAATAATTCCCACCCGGCCCTTATCCGGCGGCCCTCCTCTTTTCAGCCAACGTTCGATCTCAAAGGCCAAGAATGAATAATTCCCGGCGACCAGAGCGTCATCACGTCTTTCCTCCAACCAGTTGGCTATCTGAGAAACTTTAGACTCTTCAACGGCCAGTAGTTCCTTGCTGACGGATTGTTTGATCGAAGATTTCTGATAATGGAAAGAGATGTAGCCCGCCACCCCAATGATAAGCGTTAGGATCAAGAGCCCTGGCAACGCCTCACTATAAAAATTTAGGGGAAGAGAAGTTTCCGATTTAGTCGTTGCAGCCATTGGATATCGGTTCCTCATACATGGAGTTTGGGGAATGAAAAATATACCATGGGTAAATAGAGATGTCGAGAAATACCTTTCCGCGTCTCATGAAAATCTTAGAGATAGAGTCCATCCCAAAACCTTCTGCGTGTCACGATTCAGGAGGGTCTGGTATCCATCCTCCTCTGTGTCTTGTTGACGCAGTCGCCTCCTCTGATAGCCGACCGGTGGATTCCTGGCCAAAGATTCGGGCCATGCTTCTGCAAACTCCGTTGACTTGCATCACCTAATTATATATTATGGAACACGTGACTTGTTCTGATATAATGCAGGCTCCTAGATCCGACCAGGCGGACAGACATCGCAGCAAAGGAAGGCGATTATGAAAAGGAGCAATAATGGTTACCACATCAACGGCCTAGCCGGCGGCCACCGGTCCGGTCCGCTCTCCAAGCCGGTATATTTCCCGCCCGACCATGTCCCGGCGGATGACCCCATCGCCAACCCACGGGTGAACGGGATCAAGGCGCGGCCGGGAATTAAGCCGTTCTGGCCCGCTCGGCTGATCACCATCCTGTTCGCGATTCTGTTCGTGCTGCTGATCGCCTGTTCCGTGCAGGCGAATGACTCGAAACAGGTCAAAAAAATACTGCTGATTCACTCCTTCGAACCTTTCCTGCCCTATACCATTATCGTCAACCAAAGCATCCGGTCTACCCTTCAGGCAGGAACCACCGATCATCTTGACTTATACTGCGAATACCTGGACCTGGCCCGCTTTCCCGGCGAAGCTTACCTCCGGCAATTACGCGATCTATTACGACAGAAGTACTCTGCCCGGCCGCCGGATTTGATCTTTGTCCTGCTTGGTCCGGCATTAGATTTCACTCTGAAATATCGGGACGAAATTTTTCCAGGATCCCCCATTGTCTTTTGCTCGCTGGAGAAGCGTCAGCTTGAAGGACGTCACCTGGGGCCTAACGCCACCGGTGTTGTATCTCGATTAGATCCCAAAGGGACCCTGGATCTGGCCCTCCAGCTTCAGCCGGAAACAAAACAGGTCGTGGTTATCACCGGTACCAATGAAAACGATCAAGCATATGCAGAAACCACCCGCCAGGCATTTCGCGAGTATGAAGACAGACTCAAATTCGACTATCTTCCAGGTGCTTCCTATGAACAGATCATGGCCACGGTTAAGCATTTGCCCTCGGATACCATTGTCTTTTACGTGACCATGTTTCAAGACACTACGGGAAAAGCATACGTCCCCCGCGAAGTACTGTCGGCATTAGCTCAAGTATCAAGCGTTCCCATTTATGGAATGTCTGAGCAATATGTAGGCTACGGAATAGTCGGAGGACATCTGACAAAAGCCCAAGGCATTGCAGAAGAGGCCGCCAAAGTGGCCCTGCGCATTCTGCGGGGGGAAAAAGCTGCGGATATCTCCATCACCCAAAGCCCTAATACGGCCATGTTCGATTGGCGTCAACTACGCCGCTGGGGTATTGACGAGAGCCGCTTACCGCCTGACAGCATTGTTCAATACCGGGTCATGACCATATGGGAAACATACAGATTACATATCATTGGAGTCATTACTTTTTGCGCCCTCGAGTCCTTGCTCATCTTCATTCTGTTGGTCCAACGCATGAAACGCCGCAAGGCCGAGCAAGCCTTAACCATGTCGGAACGAAAGCTTTCGTTTCACTTAGAACAAACTATTGTTGGGGTAATTGAATGGGATACTCAATTCAGAGTCATCCAGTGGAACCCCGCGGCAGAGACCATATTCGGTTACAGTCGCGCAAAAGCCATGGGCCGTTATGCCGCCGACCTGATTCTTCCCGCCAATGTCATTGATGAAGTTGCCCAGGTTTGGAACATGCTGATGACCCAAGCCGGCGGAACCTATAATACTAATGAAAACCTGACCAAAGACGGAGGAATAATCATCTGTGAGTGGTTCAACACGCCTCTAGTAGCCCAAGACGGCCTGGTCATCGGGGCCATGTCTCTGGTGCTGGACATCACCGAACGAAAGCGCTCCGAAGAAGAAATTATCCGACTTAACGCTGAGTTGGAACAACGGGTGGCGGATCGGACCGCCGAATTGCAGGCCAAGAATCGAGAGTTGGAAGCCTTCACCTACTCGGTATCGCATGATCTCAGAGCGCCTCTGCGCGGAATCGACGGCTATAGTCGACTGCTGCTCGAAGATCACCTCCAGCAGTTGGATGAGGAGGGCCGCCTGTTCCTCCAGACGATTCGGCACGCCACCGAACAGATGAACCAGTTGATCAGCGATCTATTAGCCTACTCCCGTTTCGAACGTCGGGCTCTGACGCCTGGCCTGGTCAATCCCCGGGCCTTGTGCGAAGCCCTACTTACTGAACATGCCGCGGACCTGGAAAACGGCCGGTTCAGAATCACTATCGCCATCCCCTTCGAATCGGTGACTACAGATGTTGAAGGCCTGACCCAGGCTTTACGAAACCTGCTCGACAATGCCATCAAATTCATTGGAAAGGTGCCCGAACCACAGATTGAGGTCGGTGGCTCCGTGAATGAAGACACTTACTTGCTCTGGGTACGTGACAATGGGGTCGGTTTTGACATGCGTTACAGCAACCGAATATTCGAAATATTCCAACGGTTACAACGTGTTGAAGATTATCCCGGCACGGGCATTGGGCTGGCCATCGTAGCTAAGGCGATGCAACGAATGGGAGGACGGGTTTGGGCGGAAAGCGCGCCGGGACAAGGGGCGACGTTTTATCTCGAGATTCCAAAAGGAGGCAACCATGCATAACTTGATCCGCCCTATCCTGCTTATCGAAGATAATCCAATAGATATCGATCTGACCAGGCGCGCCTTCGTCAAACGCAAGGTGGCCAATCCCATAGAGGTCGCCCGTGACGGGGAAGAGGCCTTGGCTGTAATATCCCGGTGGCCGGCCGGCGGTCTAATTCCAGTGGTTATCTTGTTGAATTTGAAATTGCCCAAAATCGATGGCCTGGAGGTCCTGCGTTATTTGAAGACTCATCCTGAATTTCTGGCCATTCCGGTCGTAGTCCTGACTTCGTCAACAGAAGATCGCGATATTAAAGAGGCCTATCATCTGGGGGCAAACTCCTATATCGTTAAGCCCATCGATTTTGAGAAATTTGTAGACGTAGTCACTCAAATTGATCTTTACTGGAATGTCATCAACACGCCTGCGAGATGAGTTATGAATGTATTATATGTCGAGGACAATCCGATTGACGCCAATCTAACCCGGCACGAACTGCGGAAGAGCGCCCCGGAGATTAACCTTGATGTCGTCAGCACCCAGCAGGAAGCCCTGGCCACCTTGGAACAACGCCCCGGCTACGACCTGGTGCTTACGGACATGCGGCTTCCCGACGGCGACGGGCTGGCGATATTAACCCACATCAGGGGACGATCCCTGCCGCTGCCTGTCGTTCTCATCACCGGCCATGGGGATGATGAAACCGCGGTGGCCGGCCTGAAAGCCGGAGCCGACGACTACATAGTTAAGCGAGAGGGCTATCTACGCCAACTCCCGGCTGTTTTGGAAACGGCTCTGCAACACTACCGCACCCAAGCTGCCATTCGCTCCCGTCCCATCCGGGTTTTATACGCTGAACATCACGCGGCAGACATCGACCTGACGTCTCGCTACCTGGCCACCCATGCTCCACACATCCACCTGGAGAAGGCCTACTCTGGTCCTGAAGTCCTGCACAGACTCACTTCTCGCGGCCGTCTGCTGGACTACGACGTCATATTAATGGATTACCGTTTGCCCGGCTTAAGCGCCTTGGAGGTTTTAAAAGAGCTGCGCCAGATCCGCAGATCGGATGTGCCCGTAGTCTTAATTACCGGACAGGGCAACGAGGAGCCAGCGGTTGAGGCCCTGAAGTTAGGCGCGACCGACTATGTGATAAAACACTCGGGGTATCTCCATAAGCTCCCATTCGTCCTGGAGAACGCCTTTTACAGCACCCAACTATCCCGAAAACATGCCGCACTCGCCGAAAGCGAAGCCAAATATCGTGCCTTAGTTGAACAAATCCCGGCCGTAGTTTACCTCGCCGCCCCTGATGGTCCCGGCAACATGCTATACATCAGTCCCCAGATCGAGTTCTTGTCCGGTTTTTCGGCCAGCCAATGGACCGCCGACCCCGAACTCCGGACCAGGCAAATCCACCCCGCAGATCGGGTCCGGGTGCTTTCCGAACTGACCCACATCCAGACCGGTGGCAGGCCGGTTGTCTCCGAATATCGCCTGGTGACCAAAGATGGACGGATTAGATGGTTACGGGACGAGGTGGTGCTGGTCCAAGACGATGCCGGCACACCTCTTTTTATCCAGGGCGTTATGATCAACATCACCGACCATATCCTGGCCGAAGAAGAGCGACTTCGGCTGACTACGGCGATGGAACAGATTGCCGAAGGCATCATCATCACTGATACAGATTGGATTATTCGTTACGTGAATCCGGCTTTTGAGCACATGAGCGGCTATACGCGCGGAGAAGTCCTGGGCCAACACTCACGTCTGTTTAAGAGCGGCAAACATCATGCCGCGTTCTATAAAAACATGCGGGAGGCACTTCTTAAAGGCGAGATATGGAAAGGCAATTTTACCAGGGAAAAGAACGACGGAACCCACTATGAAGTAAAGGCGACGATTTCCCCCGTCCGGGACAGCCAGAGCAACATCATCAATTTTGTGATCGCGGAACGTGACGTGACCTATGAATCGATGTTAGAGAGGCAACTGCGGCAGACCCAAAAAATGGAGTCCATTGGCACGCTGGCGGGAGGCATAGCGCATGACTTCAATAACATTCTGACCGGGATTATCGGGTTTACGGAACTATCGCTCTACGATCAATCGTTAAAAAATGACTTGCGTCGGAATCTGGAACAAATATTGACAGCTGGAAATCGGGCAAAAAGTTTAATACACCAGATACTTACCTTTAGCAGACAAGGCGACCAAAAAATAATACCCGTCCAACTCAAACCCATTATCCAAGAAATCGTCAAGCTGCTCAGGGCATCTTTACCCACCACCATCGAAATCCGGCAAAACATCAGGGTAGAGTCGGGCATGGTTATGGCCGATCCCACCCAGATCCACCAGGTTTTGATGAATCTATGCACTAATGCCGCCCATGCCATGCAAAGTGAGGGAGGGATCTTGGAAATATCCCTGGAAGAAGGGCTCCACCGGGCTGATGACAAACTTCAGATCCCGGACCTTAATCCCGGCCATTACATGAAACTAACCGTGCGTGACACCGGGCACGGTATCAGTCCCGACGTTTTGGATAGGATTTTCGACCCATTTTTCACAACTAAAAGACCCGGCGAAGGAACCGGCATGGGGTTGGCTGTCGTGCATGGGGTCGTCAAAAGCCACCATGGAGCCATAACGGTCGACAGTGAGCTGGGGCTGGGGACCAGTTTTTGTGTTTA
>JADFXK010000062.1 GCA_015233625.1 Deltaproteobacteria bacterium
TGATCGATTTGACATGATAACAGTTCTTCATTAAGCGGTGATGAACCTCGAAGCCTCATAATTCGGTCCGGCAGGCGCCTCACCGAAAATGTGGTACGGACCTCAAAACCTTAATTCAACAGCATTGGGGTGTTGCCGGGGGTTCAAAATATAAAATATACGGCCAGCATCGGGATCTCGTCGGCCATTCCTGAACCAACCGATGGAGTAGATTTGCTGATTAAGATTAGTGACCGGGCCCTATATGCCGCCAAAGGAAAAGGCAGGAACAGAATAGAGGTTGGATTTGCTTAAGGTTGCCTGGCTGGTGCTGTAGCTCACCTTACCTCATTACAACGAAACGCAAAATCTCTTTCTTGACGACTATAATAACCAAAATTTAAATTGATCGATCTCAACAGAGCGTCCAAAGGAGGTTCGTCTCCGGTGACAATAACCAATGAACAATCCAAGAAGTTTGCTGCTCATACCCATATCAACCCTTCAGGTATCGTGAAGGACATTTCTGCTGCCGATCTTATTGATCAGACATTCCTGGCCTATAACGGGGCGCGTATTCGCGAAGCCGCTAAACTCTTTTCGGAAAAGATGCTGCGGGGCAACGGCTACGTCGGCCTGAGCCTGACTGGAGCGTTGACCCCGGCCGGACTGGGGAAATCTTGCTTGATTCCCCTGATCAGGGCCGGATTTATTGACTGGATAGTGTCCACTGGAGCCAACCTTTATCACGATCTCCACTACGGACTCGACATGAAACTTTATGCCGGCTCACCTTTTCTGGATGATGTCGATCTGCACCGAAAGGGCCTGATTCGCATTTACGATATTGTGTTCGATAGCCGCGTCCTGTTTGATACCGACGCCTTTGTCCGAGAAGTTATCCAGGGGCCGGAATTCCAGCGGTCTATGGGGTCGGATGAGTTCCACTATCTCCTGGGGAAATATGTTTCCGAACGTGATCGGAAATCCAACTTAAAAGGCGACTCCCTCCTGGCTACGGCTTACGAATGTGGAGTCCCGGTCTTCACGAGCAGTCCGGGAGATAGTTCAATCGGCATGAATGTTGCCGCCATGTCCCTGCGGAATTCAAAACTTCAATTCGATGTGAATCGGGATGTCAACCAGACCGCGGCCATTGTTTTCGAGGCGAAGTCCACCGGTCATACTTCGTCCGTCTTCATCCTGGGCGGGGGATCTCCAAAGAATTTTGTTCTCCAGACTGAGCCCCACATTCAAGAAGTCATGGGACTCCAAGAAAGAGGGCATGACTATTTTTTACAATGTACAGATGCCCGTCCCGATACCGGTGGTCTTAGCGGGGCCACGCCATCCGAGGCGGTCAGTTGGGGCAAAGTCGACCCTGATAAACTACCGGATTGTGTTGTGGCGTACGTCGACTCGACAATAGCTCTGCCTTTAATTACCGCTTACTGTCTGGCTCGAGCCAAACCGCGCCAACTTAAGCGCCTCTATGATCAACGCGACGCGCTGCTGACCAGGCTGAGACAAGAATATTTGAAAGTCTGCCCAAACACCTAAGCAGCCTTTTCGTTGAGCCGCCATTTCCTAAAATTCACTCGCCTGGGACCGAGACAAGGACAGCGCACCGAGCCTTCAGAAGTATTCCATATATTCCCCAACAGCCTCGGCGCCCTCACCTATTCTCAATCGTCCTCTCTAATATGCTCTTTATAAAAAGGGATCGCCATGCTGCTTTCGGTCATTGTGCCCTGCCTGAATGAAGAAGAAGTCATCGATGGGACCCATCGCCATTTGGTGGAAGTCTTGTCGCACCTGACCGACTTGGATTTCGAGATTATTTATATCGATGACGGTAGCCGGGACAACACCGGGGAGATATTGAAAACATTACAAACAGCCGATGAGCGGGTCAAGGTCATCCGTTTTTCCCGTAACTTCGGCCAACAGATCGCCATCACGGCTGGTTTGGAACACGCGGCCGGAGATGCCGTAGTGTTGATCGACGCCGATCTCCAGGATCCCCCGGAAGTGATCCCGGATATGGTCGACCGCTGGCGGGAAGGCTGGCAGGTGGTCTACGGCCGTCGGACTCACCGCCCCGGAGAGACGCGGCTAAAGCTATGGACGGCCAAGCTGTTTTACCGGCTGATCAACAAACTCTCCGAAGTGGCCATGCCTCTCGACACTGGAGAGTTTCGGTTGATGGACCGCCAGGTGGTTAATGCCCTGCTGGCTATGCCGGAAAGATACCGCTTTATTAGAGGGATGGTTAGTTGGGCCGGATTCCGCCAGGTCGCTGTCCCGTATGAACGGGTGGCCCGTCAGGCCGGACAAACCAAATATTCCTACCTCAAAATGCTCGGCCTGGCCCTGGATGCCATCATATCCTTCTCCATCGCCCCCTTGAAAGTGGCAGCCTGGATGGGATTCCTGGCCTCCGGACTGGCCCTGCTGGGCATTGTCTACGCCCTGGTCTTGCGGGTATTCACCAGTATCTGGGTGCCCGGCTGGACGCTGCTGTTTATCGTTATTTTATTCTTGGGTGGCGTCCAGTTGATCTCTTTGGGGATTATCGGCGAGTATGTCGGCCGCACCTACGGCGAGGTAAAAATGCGGCCCCTGTATGTGGTCTTGGAGCGCCTCGGGTTTAGGGAGGTCCAACCACCGGGCAAAAACTGATTCTTCAATTTTCTGCCGGACCAGCCGGAGACATTATGATTAAAAGCATATCAAAATTCCTCGTCATAACCATTGTCGCTGTATCTGCTTTGGTTTCCTTTGCCGCCGTGAAACAAACTCCGGATACTGGCGGCCCGAAGAACACCCCGGTGGTCAAGTCGGCCACACCCTGTACCGCCATCTTGTCCTCCGATTTCAACTTGCAGGTTCCCTATCTTCTGGTGGGAGATCAGGCTTATTGGGCCAAGTTTCAGGTCTCGACCAAAGCTGACGGGGCGGTCTTATTCCAGGTGACCGGCCATGGGCCTGCCGCCGGACAATGGGGCAGTTGTCTCCCGGCCATATACAATACCAGAACCTTCTTATATAATCCCGACATTATGTTCAATAACGTTTCCTACTGGGCCGTCTCCTATCTTGAACCCATCGCAGAAGACTTCCGCACCTCCGACCAGCAAATGGTGTTTAAGCTCTTCTCTGTTGCCCCAAATTCCATCCCCACCGGAATCATGCTGAAGGGCCCTTATCTCATTTATCCGGGTAAGAATAGCGGCATGACCGTCCTGTGGCAGACCAACGCCACTCCCACCTCCGCGACCATCGAATGGGGCAGCACACCCAGTTATGGCGCCGGGCCGATCTCGGTGCCGGAAAGCGGGTCAGGTGATAATGAACACCAGTTCGCCTTCAATCTGGCCAACTTGACCCCAGGGACTTTTTATTACTATCGGGTGACGGTTAACGGAACCCCATTCACCGGGACATTCAAGACGGCGCCTCCGGACAACGCTGATTCTCTGACTTTTTACGTTTATGGTGACACGCGGGCCTTCCCCGGGACCAAGGACAGCGTTAACGCCCGCATGATGTCCGACATCAATGCCGACCAAACAGCTCGCCAAACTTTTTTGCTCCACACGGCCGATTATGTCCTGTACGGTCTTGATGAGAACATGTGGAACAGCGATATGTTCAACCGGACCTATCCGAATACGATGAATTCTATGGCTAATCTCCCGTTTATGGGGGCCTTGGGAAACCACGAGTCTTATGACGTGAACTTCAACTACGACTGGCAGAACATCGGCAAATTGTTCAAAAAATATTTTCCCTACCGCCTCTATCCGGATCCAGCCCATTACTACTATTCGTTCGATTATGGCCCGGTACATGTCGCAGTGATAGATACCTGGAGTTACCATTCTGAAGTCCCGGATAGCGCCCAGTTGACCTGGCTGAATAACGACTTGGCCAATTCGACCAGGCCGTGGAAAATAATCGCCCTCCATACCCCCATTTATGACTGCAAAGAGGGCGATGCCAGTATCCCCAACTTGCGAAAGGCGCTTGATCTGATTATCGCCCGAAACAACGTCAAGCTGATCCTTCAGGGACACGTCCATTATTACGCCCGGGTAAACGTCAATGGGGTTAATTACGTGACTATAGGCGGCGGTGGCGCAGAGTTGACCCCTGTTCCGGCCACATGTGCCCCTGACATGGCCCCCTACGTGGTGACCGTTAAGAGTGTTCATCACCTGGGCCGGGTGGAGATTAAAGGTGACACCCTGACCCTCACGGCCATGGCCACGGACGGGACAATCATTGATACCCTGGTCATTAACAAATAAGGCATTGTCACCATTTTCCTCAGCCATTTCTCTGAGGTGCAGGCCATCATGTTCGGCTCCCGTTGAAAAGAGAAAGAACGGCAAGAACGTAAAGCAAGACGAGAAGACATAAATGTGGCTGGGATAACCGTTACCTGTTCAAAGTCCCATTTTACCTAAGGATTTGGTGCGATTGCCTGGTGACATTGGCCCGACTAGCTTGACAACCGCCGCTGATTCGAGTATTCCCTGGCTAATCATTCTCCGTAGTTTCATCGAGACCGAGCCTGATGCGGCTCGGTTTTATAATTGCAACCAACCAGGCTGACTAATCGTGCTGATAAATCTATTTCATCACCGGTACCTGCTCTGGGTCCTGGTCAAGCGGGACATTTCTTCCAAGTATAAATCATCGGCAGGGGGACTGATCTGGTCTGTGATCAATCCGCTGGCCTTTTTTGTGCTTTATGCCGTGATCTTTTCCCAGGTGATCAAGGTCAAGCTGGGAGATGTGCCATACAATTTCGTGGAATTCTTATTTTGTGGACTATGGCCGTGGCTGGCCTTCAGCGAGGCTGTGGCCCGCAGTACCTCCACCGTTGTCGACAACGGGGCCATGGTGACCAGGATGATTTTCCCTTCAGAAATTTTGGTCCCGTCGCTGGTGCTGTCGGGCCTGGTCCAGCAGTTCATTGGATTCGGTCTGTTCTTCTTGGCCCTGATCGCCTTGGGGCACTGGCCGGGACCGGAGGGTTGGCGCCTGGTGCTACTGCCGGTCCCCATTTTGTTTCAAACGTTATTCACCTTGGGACTGGGCTGGTTATTGGCCGGAATCTATGTTTTCTTCCGAGACATGGGGCAAATCGTCGGGACCGCATTACTGGCCTGGTTTCTGGTGACACCAATCATTTATCCTCTGACCTTGGTTCCACCTGGGTTTAAGGTAGTCGCCGCGCTCAATCCCTTCACGCATCTGGTAGAAGCATACCGGAGTATTATTCTGGGTTCGCCCTGGCCCCATTGGGGCGGATTGGTTTATTTCGGTGCCGCGGCCCTTTTTCTCTTTTGGATCGGCGGTCAGGCCTTTAGCCGGTTAAAGAAAGACTTCGCCGACGCGGTCTAGGACTAACCTTATGCGCGTTTTGTTTATTAAACACGACCCCTCCTATGCCGAGCCCTTGGGTTTGATGCAGCTTTCCGCAGCGCTCAAGGCGGCGGGTCACCAAACCAGGCTGGTCTTCTCTTATCAACCAGACCTGTTGGCCAAAGTCCGGGCTTATCGTCCTGGGGTGATTGCCTACAGCTCGACCACCGGCATCCACCGGACTTATGCGGCCATTAACCGCTGGCTCAAACGCCAGGCCGGGTTTCCCTTTTTTGCCGCCGTTGGTGGACCCCATGTCACCTATTTTCCTGAATTTCTGGAGCAAAACCCTGAAGTTGACGGTATTTGCCGGGGCGAGGGGGATGCGGCCTTGCCGGAACTGGTGGCCAACCTGACCTCGGGGCAAGACATTCGGCACATTCCCAACTGGCGTATCCGGGCCGAAGGGACCATTTACGAAAATGAGGTCCGCCCCCTGGTCTCGGACCTGGATGGGCTGCCTTTCCCGGATCACGAAATACTCTATCAAGCCGACCCGTACCTGGGCCGGTTCGGGCTGAAAAGGTTCCTGGCCTCCCGCGGTTGCCCGTTTCAGTGTTCCTACTGTTTTAATCACATGTTTAATCGTCTGTATCGAGGCAAAGGGCAGATTGTGCGGCACATGTCGGCCGGTCTGTTGATTGACCAGATGGCCGGGGTTAAACAGAAATATGGGCTTAACTTCGTCAAATTCGTGGATGACAATTTCCCCACCGACGAAGATTTCTTAGACGAATTTGTCGGCAAATACCCTGACCGAATCGGGCGCCCTTTTTACCTCAACCTCCGGGCCAATTATGTCACGGAGCAGAGCGTGACCCGATTAAAAAAGGCCGGCTGTGTCGCCATCAACATGGCCGTGGAATCCGGCAATGATTTCATCAGGAATCGGGTCCTCAAACGGGGCATGTCCAGGGAACAGATTCTGACGGCCGCGTCCCTAATCAAGAAACACGGTTTGATCTTGACTACCCAGAATATTATCGGTAATCCCGGAGAGGATTTTGCCGGGAGCCTGGAAACCTACCGCATTAACCTGGACATGGGCACAGATTTTGCCGAATGTTTTCTTCTCCAGCCCTATCCCGGGACCGAAGTCGAGTCCTACGCCAGGAACAACGGGTATTATTCCGATCAGACCGACTCCCTGAGGGAGAGCTACTGGGTTTCTTCGCCCCTTAAGTTCAAGTCGGCTCAGGAAAAACGACGAATTGAGAACTTTCACAAGCTTTTTTCCTTCGTGGTGCGGCACCCCCGGATGTTCGGCCGGGTGATGAGGCTGACCAGGTGGCGGCCCAATCGATTATTCGTTTTCTTTCAACGCTATTATGATATGCTGGTGATTAAACGGGTGGTCATGCCGGTGCCCTTTGGTTGGAAGGATTATTTAATTAATATCAGTCGGGTGGGATCGTTCATCACCAATTTTATTCTGGCTGAAAAGAAAAAGCCATGGGAAAGCGAGGGAGACGGTGCGGGATGTTGATGGACTCCCAGCCATTGAAGTCCGGGATTTGGTCAAAAAATTCAAATTTTACCAACATCCCTCGGACCGCTTGAAGGAGCTTTTCACTTTTGGCCGGAAGACGTACCATCAGCCGTTCTATGCCTTAAATGGTCTTAGTTTCCAGGTCTTTCCTGGCGAGACATTGGGGGTGATCGGCGAAAACGGCGCGGGAAAAAGCACCCTGTTGAAAATACTGGCCGGCACGGTCAGCCCTACGGCCGGGATCGTCCAGGTCAAGGGTAAGGTGGCCACCTTGTTAGACCTGGGCTTGGGGTTTCATCCGGACTTTACCGGACGTCAGAATGTCTATCTGTCCGGATCGGTCATGGGCTTGACCAAGGCCGAGCTTGACCAACGCCTCCCGGAGATTATTGACTTCTCAGAACTCGGCGGATTCATTGACCGCCCTATCAAGACTTACTCGTCAGGCATGTACGTTCGACTGGCCTTCTCCATTGCCGCCAGCGTAGAACCAGATGCCCTGATCGTGGACGAAGTGCTCTCGGTGGGTGACCAGCATTTCCAAAAGAAAAGTCTGGATCGGATGGTCGGTTTCAAGCATTCCGGTCGGACCATCGTATTTTGTTCTCACAGCCTGTACCATGTGGAGGCCATCAGCGACCGAGTGGTGTGGCTGCGTCACGGCTGCATCGAGGCTATCGGCCGGGCCCCTGAAGTCCTTGCCCAATACCTCGATTATGAACGGGACAAGGATGGTCAAGCCAAGCCGACTATCGAGCGATCAACATCCGAAGACGCTTTGGCCCGGATAGAGGAGATCATCCTGGCTGATGATCAGGGCCGACCGCTGGACGTGGTGACCGGGGAAGACCGGCTGGTGGTCACCGTTCGCCTCAAATCATTCCGCCCCGACCTGAAGTTTCACGTTGGTGTGGGCATTTATAGAAACGACCTGGTGGAGTGCTTTGGTACTTCCACTCAGTGGGACGGCTTGGCCGCCGCCACGGCCGCAGACCGGGCCTTCGTCACCCTGCGGTTTAATGAGACTAAATTATTGGCTGGTCACTACATCGTGACCGTGGTCCTGCTCGACGAGACCGGTTTGCATGTCTATGACCGGAAAAACCTCGACGGCTTTAACGTATCCCTGGCCACCAAACGGGGCCGCGGCCTTTTTTATATGAGTCATCAATGGCTAACAGACTGATCAACTGGTTAAAGACACACTGGCCCCCCACTCCGAGGGTGGCGACGCCGGATTTACCCACCGAAGTCATCTTGGAAGTGACCAATAACTGCAACCTGGCCTGTCGGATGTGTCACTTTCATGGACGGGGAGTGGTCAGGAAACGGCCCAAAGGCTTTATGGCCCCGGATTTGTGGCATCGAGTGGTTGACCAGTTGGCCGGGTGGGGCCGCCCGGTGAATCTGTCCACCTTTGGCGCCGGTGAGCCACTCCTTTACCCCGGCCTGTTCGACCTGGTTAGCTACGTCAAGACTAAGCCCCAAATTACCGTCGGGTTCCTGACCAACGGCATGTTGTTTAACGAATCCGCGGCCCGCCGAACGCTGGACCTAGGTATGGACTGGGTCGGGTTCAGTCTCGACGGCCTGGATGAACAAATGTTCAAAGACTACCGGATCAATGCCGACCTATCCACGGTGGAAAGAAGTGTCGTCACCCTGGCCGATCTCCGGGCCAAAAGCGGCGGGGCGGTGCCCCGTATAAAACTGAACATGGTCCTGGTCCCCGGCATGGAAAATCAAGTCGACGCTTATTTGGACAAGTGGCTGCCCCTGGTGGACGAAATCATGTTTTCCACCTGCCGGCCCGTAGGCCGCCGGGATTTTTTGCCGCCGGACCCGCAACGGGTAAGAAGACCATGTCATTTGTTGTGCCAAATGATGGTCATCACCTGGACCGGCGATGTAGCCCTCTGTTGTGAAGATATCTTCGCCGACGTCGTCTTAGGCCGCGCGGCCAAAGATGACCTGGCCGGGGTCTGGTCCGGAGAAGCTTTCAGTCGGGTGCGACGGTTGCATCGTCAAGGCCGGTATGCCGCCTTGCCTTTGTGCCAGGATTGCGACACCTGGTCAACGGATCAATTTGAGACCTGGCGAGACGAAGCCCGCGGCTGCACTGTAAACAGAAATGGCGCTCAATTCAGCTACGTGAAGGATCCGTCCTAGCCCCGAGTTGCGTGTTGCGTGTTAGGAGTTGCTGGTTGCTGGTTACCCGTTGAAGACAGCCAGCAACCCACCGAATTTCCCAGGGCGTTGCCCCAACACTGTTGAATTATGGCGCGGGCTGGACTATAATCCGCCTCATTGTCTGAACTGTGATTACACTGATTAACTGATTTACTATGAGTGCTTGATGAAGACTACGGCTTACCCAGTGGTTCAACACATGGGTATTTAATCATAGTCATTCATCTAATCAGCGTAATCAAGGTTCAGACAATCATCCTGGCTGCCACCATAGCACCCAGCAACCCGCAACACGGAACCCGGAACCTCTCATGCCCGAACTGGCCGTTTTTATCCTGCCCAACCCGAGACCCCCTTCTCCAGCCAGGGATATGGCCACGGCCACGTGCCGCGAGTCACTGTTCGGCCAGGGTCCGGGGACAATCCTGCACCAGGTGGCCTCGGCCGGGGTAACCGTGGGAGAAATCCTGCAAATGGACCACCGGCCCTACCTGGCCCTGGTTTGGGATGATGAGTTATTGGCGCCTCCTGGTTGGGCCGAAGGACTGATCGCCGTATTGCAGGCCGTTCCTGGAGTCGCCGCGGTTGGTCCGGTCAGTTGCCTGGCCGAGATACCGGAGCAGATCTGTTCCCCAGTGGTTTCCTACCAGACCCGGTGGGGCTTCCTGGATTTTGCCGCCCAGGTGGACCAGAGCGCCGCGGGTCGATCCACCCCGGTGTCCGGCCTTGACCCTTTTCTAATTCTTTACCGACGACGCGCTTTGGCCGCCCTTCCGATCAGCACTCCGGTAGCCCAAATTCCTTACGCTATATCTCTAACAGGTTGGACTTTTTATCTGGCCGGGGGAGTGTACGTCCATCGCAGCGGCGACCACCATGCCTTTGTCCGGCCGGAACTGGCCGCCTTAGTGCCCAATTCAGCCAAAATCATCTTAGACATCGGGTGCGCCAAAGGCGCCTTGGGCCATTATCTGAAGGAGAGGCAAGACGTCTACGTGGTCGGGGTGGAGGCTAACGAGCACCTGGCCGGCCCAGCCAAAGATTATCTGGACGAGGTTTGGCCGACTAAGCTGGAAGATCTGACGGAAGATTGGACAGATCGGTACGATTGTATCATTCTTGGGGATGTCCTGGAGCATATGGTGGATCCCTGGGCTGCCTTGAACCTGGTCCGCCCCTGGCTCCGGCCCGAGGCCCCGTTAATCCTTAGCCTGCCTAATGTGGGCTACTGGGAGATAGTTGCCGGTTTGCTGGCGGGGCAATGGGAATATCTCCCCCTGGGGATCATGGACGTAACCCATCTTCGTTTTTTTACTGCGGCCACCATCACGACCATCCTGAACGACTGCGGATTCCGAATCGAACGGCTCACCCGACAACAAGTCCCATTATCACTAGCTGGGGAACGGTTCATCGATACGCTGGCCCAAACCGGGCAAGAACTGGACCCGATGTCGCTCTGCTCCCCCTCCTTAACCGTGGTGGCCAAGAGGCGGGAATAAGGCGCGACCAGACGGCAACCACACTCCCTTAAGAAACCAGACCATGCCATTGCTATCTATTCTGATTGTTAATTACAATTCTTCCGCCTTGTGCCGGGACCTGCTGCTGTCTCTTCAGGCCGATTTATCCCAGATGGCGGGACTGGATCATGAGACTATCATCGTAGATAATGCCTCAACCCCGGCCGAAGTGTCCCGGTTAGATAAATTTACCCGGAATCTTGGAGCAGTGCAGACTATCTTCAGCCCGATCAACCTGGGATATGCCGGGGGGATCAATCTGGGTTACCAGAAGTCGCGGGGGGAGTTGATCCTGATTCTAAACCCGGATGTGTTTTTCTTTCCGGGAGCCATTACACGGCTGATTGAAAGTCTCACCACTCTCCCCCGGGCCGGGGTGGTGGCACCTCGAACGGTCTGGGACAGAGGCGGCCAACTGATCTATCCGCCCCGCCAACCCCAGACCCTGGGCAGCCTGATCGCCGATGCTTTAACCCAGCGGTTCACCTGGGCGGAGGACCTGGTCCAGAGGAGGCATCTGAACCAGGCCGTGGCCTTCTGGCGGCTGACCCGGCCCATCAAAGTCAGATTTGTGGGGGGATATTGTCTGTTGACCACCCGGGAGGTCATGGACCGGGTCGGTCTGCTGGACGAAGGATATACCTTGTACTTCGAGGACGCGGACTGGCTGGACCGGGTCGTTAGCGCTGGTTATGGCATCTACTATATTCCGGACGCCACCGTGGTCCATTATTATAACCAGAGCGCCAAACTGGCCTCCCTGGAAGCCAGAGAAAAGTTCGTTGTTTCCGCCGAGCGCTACTTGATCCGGCGATACGGCGCCTGGAGATTCACCTGGGCGACTCGGCTGGTCGCGGCCATTTCCGCGGACCTGCACGCCCGGCCAAGCCAGTGGGGAAAAATAAAGGAGCTTGATTTGGGCCCCATCACCTCTGCCCCGCTGTTATCCCTGGACAATGATCCCGGCCTGGCTCCGGAGTATCTCCTCCTGGTTTCGCCCAGTTCGACACTTCGCCCCGGCGCCGGCGTGTTTCTCTCCCAGCCCGAATATCTCTTAGATGAATCCGTGTTTGCCGGATTGGCTGCCGCCACCTATTATGCCGGGCTATACGGATTACCCCGTCTCGAAACTCTCGCCCGCTGGACCTGGACCAAGGTTTAGTCCGTGCACCAACTACTCTCAAAGAATTTCATGAAGTCAAATCGGCGATTAAGTCTTCCACGTTGTCGAACACTTTCCCTCGGCCTTCCAGATAATCCTTTATCCCTTTAGCTACTTCTTCTCTTCCATATTCGGTCAGCTCACTTTCCATATTATCCACCCGTTTTGTGGTCAACAGGATTTGTTTCCCCGGCCTTGCATCGGACAGGCGGCTACTTCTGATCAGTATCTTCCGGCTTCTGGTTGAAAACTGGACCCAAGTCTTCGACCCGGTCCAATTTCTGGAAGATCTTTTTTATCTTGGCCGCCAGAATGTCGATGGTAAACGGCTTGACGATATAGTTGCTTACTCCGGCCTCAACGGCCTCAAGGACTTTGCCGTATTGGTGTTCCGCAGTGATCATGAGTACCGGAATCTGTTTCAGACCCTCGGTCTTTCTCATGATCGTCACCAAATCAAGCCCAGACATCCTGGGCATACGCCAATCGGAAATAACCAGGTCCACCACTTTCGTCTTGCTAAGCACGCGCAGGGCTTCCGCCCCATCCCCGACCTCTATCAGGTCGTGAAAACCAAGCTTCGAAAGAAAATTTACGATTAGTCGTCTTTCAATGCCGAAATCGTCGGCCACCAGGATTTTGATCTCTGCCATATCCAGCATTCCTTCAACAACACAGACAGCGCGTTGCAGATTGGGTTACGGGTATGTGCCTTCCGAGTTGTCCACAGATTATTGATACCTGATCACGACGCCGGCCAGAAACTCGGACAGCGCTTTCACGTGTACCCTGACACTTTCCGCTTCTCGAAATTCTGCGGCATCTTGGATTAGCGCGCCGATGTCGGTGACCGCGTTCAATCCGAAACTGCCTCCGGCTCCCTTCATCTTGTGGCCCAATTCATAGATGGTGTCAAAGTCACCGATATCCAATGAGCTAGAGATGGCTTCCACGTTCTCCGCCAGATAGCTCAGGTATTCCTCCGTCAGTTCCTGGAAATCGGCATCGAGGACAAGCTCAATTCGGCCGGCAGGACGCGAAACCGGCTCGATGACCGGAATTGGTTTTGGCCAGGTTGGCCTGGAAATCTGAATCCGGTCTCGGAGATATTGGCAGACCACCTCGATCAGCTTGTCTTTCCTGATCGGCTTACTTAAATGGTCGCTGTACCCGGCGTCCAGGCTTTTCTTGACATCTTCGGCAAAAGCATGGGCCGTCAGAGCAATAATCGGCAGGGTCTCCCGGCCGGTTTCCTGTTCCCAGGCGCGAATTGTCCGGGCGGCAGTATAGCCGTCCATGATGGGCATTTGGACGTCCATCAAGACCAGGTCGTATTGGTTACCGGTGACCATCTCAACAGCCATCTGGCCGTCTTGAGCCACGTCCACCCGGCAGGGGAGTTGCTTCAGAAAAGCCTGCATGAGGAACTGATTATGGACCGAGTCATCCACCAGGAGGATTCGCCCTGGGAAGTCGGCGGGCAGGGAGGCCGAGAGATCAATACCGGTGGGGTAACCGGGGCTGACCGCCATCGGCCCGGTCTGGGCAGGTCCGGCGAGGGACATGGCTTTATCTGCGTGTAGAGGAACCTTAAACCCAGCCGTGAAGAAGAAGGTGCTCCCCTGGCTGGGTTGGCTGGACACCCAAATCCGGCCTCCCATTAGTTCCACCAGTCTTTGGGAGATGCTCAGACCCAGTCCGGTTCCGCCGTACCGCCGGGTGGTGGAAGTGTCGGCCTGGGTGAAGCTTTCAAAGATGAGGTCCAGTTTATCCGGAGGAATACCTATTCCGGTATCTCGCACGGAAAAGGTAATTTTTATCCGGGCGGCCTCGTCCGGAGCCGTTTCCCACGGGTGCTCCTGGGAGGATACATCATCTAGTACCTCCGAGGAGACCACGGCGTCAACAGCAATCTCCCCCTGGGAGGTAAACTTGATGGCGTTGCTAATCAAATTAAGCAGGATCTGGTTCAACCGCCCCGGATCTCCGATGAGGCCGGCCGGGATCTCGGAATGAACATTATGGAGTAATTTTAATCCCTTTTCTTGAGCCTTGTAGGCCATCACTTCACATGTCCGGCGGATGGTCTCAAATGGGCTGAACTCTATCTCCTCCAATTGGACATGGCCGGCTTCAATCTTGGAAAAGTCTAAAATATCATTGATCAAAGCCAGTAAGTTATCACCGGCCGACTGAAAAATCTGAACGTATTTTTGCTGATCTGGAGTCAAAGGAGTTTCTTGAAGTAAATCCGCTGTGCCCAAGATGACATGAAGCGGGGTCCGGATTTCATGACTCATGTTGGCCAAGAACTCTCCCTTAGCCCGGCTGGCGACTTCAGCCTCGGCCTTGGCCAGAGCCAGTTGTTCATTGGCCATTTCCAGTTCGTCATTGACTTCGGCGATCCCCCGGGAAAACAGGTCAGTCATTTCCTTATTAAAAATTAGCTCTTCTTCGGCCTTCTTGCGCTCCGTGACGTCCCGGATCACGCCGATCGTGCCCAGGAATTCGTTTTCGTGCCAATAACCACAAGCCGAGATTTCCCCAAAAAGATATCCATCGCCATTCTCCGGATTCTTGCGCCGGATTCTGATGCCAAGATTCTTGGTGGAGCGGGAGGCTTGCCTTCTTTCGTCAATCAACTGCAAAGGATGGTCATCATCTGAGATTTGCCCCAGTCGCTCCGGTAGGGCGCATTCCCGGCTAAATTGTTCGACATCTTCCGGATGGAACAATTCATTAAAATGTTTACCTATTATCTCTTCTTTGGAGTAGCCGGTGATGGCCGTGAAGGCCGGGTTGATGTCTTTGAAGTAGCCGTTATGGTCAATCTGATAGATCACATCAGGGCAGATATCGACCAGGGTCCGGTAGTTCTTTTCAGACACTTTAAGGGCCTTCTCGATCCCTTCCCTCTTGGCCATTTCTTCTTCCAATAGCCGGACCTTTCTCTCCAGTTCACCCCTCTTTAAGGCATTTTTGGTGATGGTGCTCAGCACCGTATCCGGGTTCGGGATTGGTTTTTCCAGAAACCAGAACGCGCCCAAGTTTAAGGCCCGAATGGCCTCATCT
>JADFXK010000063.1 GCA_015233625.1 Deltaproteobacteria bacterium
GGCCGCACTCACTGCCCTGAAAACAAATAAAGAAATGATGCTATGGTTTGAAAAAGAGGAACTGGAGTTCAAGTTTGCTGCATAGTGAAACAAGCATGCTTGACTCGAAGTCTACCCGCACAGGTCGAAATCATATAGCTTCAAAATGCTTATTCCATAATGCCAACTTCAACTTCTTTTGGATAACGGCGAAGTTCGGGTTGATTTGGTTGGTCCTTCTGTCTTTTCGTGTTGTTTTGATTATCGAGTTTTGTGATGTTGTGAAAACCGCCTTGCTAAACTTATTTTTCGATAATGGATGAGGGGTTATTTTGATCTAAAGGGTTTTGGATATTTTGGCCCTGAGCTGATTGGCTGGGTCGGTGGGTCGTTTTACCCTTCTCTTTCTTGTGAAGCTTTATCAAAGCGGGTCTTGACAGTGCCAGATTCACTTATGTCATCCGAATTTATAATGTTTTCTGATGGGCTTGACGATGTTCCAGAGGCAAGACATTCCTTTGGGGAAAACAACCAAATCACCGGCCTTGATAATCACATCTTTTCCACCATCGGGCGTGACGATAACTTCTCCCTCAAGAATATAGCAGGTCTCTTTTTCTTCATAGGTCCAGGGAAATTGAGACGCTTCGCAGGTCCAAATGGGCCACGATGCGGCACCCAGGTCATTGACGAGTGACCCTGGATTATGTTTGATCTTAATTTCCATTCGGATTCTCTCCTGGTTCTTGCGTGTAGCTTTTGCTGACCCCTCTATCTGCCGAAGGGAAGACAAACATATCTGCCTATTGGCCTAACCGTTTGCCTTGGAGCGCAAGTTGATCTCAAGAGGAGCCCTATCCACCGAAACAGCATCATCATCATATCAGGAACTGGTGGGACAGTAAACAGGATTGCTTCTTCTCTTTGAATGCAGGGAAACAGCTTTCAATGACATCATGTTACGCTTCTTAGAGGACGAGAATTTGTCTTGACTATGAGGGGCGCTCAGCATTCATATAAGTTCTCTAAAATCTTTCGGTTAAGCAGAACGGGTATGGCTATTTTTCTATTTTGAAGTTTGATGATGCTATGATTCTAGGAAGATAGGTTTTCTTATCGGAAGAAACCAGAATCCAAGGAGGCGATGAAATCGAAGCAGTCATTTTAAGTGCCCGGCTCTACGTTTGTTCTCATGTCAAGAAACGCCTCTTGATCGCTCTGGAATATGAAGGTGAATAAAAATATCGTTATCTGGCCGCCTCGGACATGAAGTGGCGGGCGGTGGATATCGTCCAGGCTTACACCTTGAGGTGGCTTGTAAAGGTTTTCCATGAGGACTGGAAGTCGTATGAGGGATGGGGAAAACTGACCAAACAGCAAGGCGATGAAGGATCAAGCCGAAGCCTGATCCTGAGCTTGCTCACCGATCATTGCCTCCTCCTTCACCCTGAACAACTGGCCCGCATCGAGAACAAACGTCCAGCGTGCACTGTCGGAAGCCTGCAAGCAGAGCAAAAATAGATTCATTAATAACGAATAGTTAAAACTTTTATCATCAGAGACTCCAAAAGATCGCTGGACCAGCTTAACGAAAATCTAAAGAAACTCTTTCACCTGGAGCCTTCCAAGAAACACATGATTGGCCAGGAATTGGGGGACTTGAATAAACACCGTCTTTGAAGTACAAAACTGCAGCGTAGGGCCTGTTGTGACCCCCGAAAAACTGTCCGATGAAGATAAAACTTGAACATCGAGTAAAGAAAATTGCCTCTTGTTAGGCGTGGGTAAATCGAGCTATATCGCCCCGAGGGACGTCATTCGGGCGATTTCCGTGTCCAGATAACCTAATTCGCGTAGTATGCGTTCCGTATGCTGACCGAATTCCGGAGGAGCGGTCCGAATTGCCCCCGGCGTGGCCGAGAACTTAACCGGAATGCCCACCAGAGGAATAATTCCAGACATATTGTCCGCAATCTGAACGATCATCTCCCGATCTTTGACTTGAGGATCCTCATATAACTCATCGATCTCGTTCACCGGCCCCACGCAGAAGTCCCCCGTCTGAAGTTCGCTGAGCCAGGCCTGTCTGGTTTTAGTTTCGAATATTTGCTGCAAATGTGCAATGATCTCTTCTCTCCGATCGGCGTCGTACTGCAGAGGCCCATAATCTGGTATCCCCAGATAATCGCAGAGCTTTTGCCAGAATCGGTTCTCCCCTGCCCCGACGTTCAAGAATTTACCGTCTCTGGTTCGATACACGTTGTAACAAGCGAATTTATGGGACAGCAGGCTGTCGCCCCGCTTGGGCGAGAAATCGGACATGGCCTGAGCCCCGATAGCCGCCGGAAGGGCAGCCACTACCCCATCCATCATGGAAATGTCGATATACTGTCCTTGACCAGTCCGTTGACGCCAGAGCAAAGCCATTAAAATACCTACGGCCGCGTTCATCCCTCCGCCAAGGATGTCAGCCACCTGGATGCCGGGGATAACCGGTGGTCGGTCCCGTTCCCCATTTATTCCCAGCACTCCGCCGTAACCGATATAGGTCACGTCATGGCCCACCCAGTCCCGATACGGGCCGGTCTGCCCAAACCCGGTGATGGAGCAGTAGATGATATCCGACCGGTGCTGCTTGATCGACTCATAATCCACCCCTAACCGGGCAGTTACTCCCGGTCGGAAGCCCTCAATCACCACATCGGCCTGGGCCGCCAACATGAAAAATATTTCTTTGCCCTGGTCATGCTTTAGATTTAGGGTCATGTGCTCCTTGTTTCGGTTGACCCCATTCAGGGGTAATGACCTGGATTCGTGCTCGAACCGGCGATCCTCAATACGGATGACCCTGGCTCCGTGATCAGCTAAGATCATAGAACAGTAGGGGCCGGGAAATAATCTGGATAAGTCTAAAACCATGATTCCTTCTAAGGCGCTGGGCATATTTTCTCCTTTTGTTTGCCAAGCCTGGTCCGGGCTTTGAACAGGATAAATTGCTTATCTCTAACCAGCATGCGGTCTTAACGGCTTAGGCTCGGTTAGGGTAGGTATCAGTTCGTCGCACCGGCCATTTTGTTTCTTCAGATATCAAACCTGACCCTTGGCAGCGCCAAGGAAGAAATAAGCCCGGGTAAGCCTCCGAAAGCAATGATCGTAAGGGCCATGCCATAGCTTCCGGATGAGTTGACGTTTATTCCTCCGAGAAACAACCCGATAACTCCGCCTATAGCCGCCACACCGGCCCAAAGCCCGCTCATAAGGCCGACCACCTGAGGTCGATATGATTTGGCTATATACACAAATAGGGAGGGATAGACTATCTGGACGGCCACCCCGGCCAACACCAGGGCGGTCAGAAGCAGAGATACGCTGGTCTGGGCGGCCAAATGACCGACAGCGTAGATCACGACGGGATATAAACCAAAACCGGCGACCATGACCGGCTTAACATTACCCTTGAACACCTTGTCGGTAAGTATTCCGGCCAGAATTGGAGCTATAGTTCCGGCAATCATCACGGCCAGCATCATCTGTCCTGAAACCATCGGACCAAATCCGGCCCCTAACGGCTTTTCCGCCGAAAGGAAACCAGGGATGAGACCATAGAGACACTGTAAGCACCATCCGGCAAAGAAGGCGACGATGAGACCGAACCGGGTGAGCGGCAAGGCCATGGCCTGCTTGAAGTACGCCTTTCCCTCGGCTGGAGCCAAGACTTCGGGCTTAGACGGCGGATCTGGATGGGGGACCAAAATAAGGATCAAGGCGAAAGCCAGGCCCAGCCACCCAAAAAGGGAGAGCCAGGCGCACATCTGCCGCCAACTGCCTGTGGCCAGGAAAACAGCCGGACCGGCTATGATGCCGATGGCGGAGCCGATCGAAACCGACGCCCCCATCAGCCCCGCCGCAAGGCCCTTTTCTCGCTCTGGAAACCAGAGGGCAATTATCGGCCCCATGGCGCTAAGCAGAAAGCCTGAAGAAAGCCCTTCCACAACCCGGGCCCACAGAACCGCCTCATAGCTCCCGCCGAGCCAAGGCATGAGAGCAGCCGGCAAGGCCGCCGTGGTTACCCCAATGATTATTACCACCAGTATTCCAAACCGGTCGCAAATTGCTCCGGCAAAAAATAGGGCCACGGCGCCCGAGAGTAGGAAGGCCGTCATGAGGTTGGTGGCGACGCCGATATTTACGGCCAGGTCCCGGGCCACCTGGGGCAGTATCGGGGCGAGGCAAAGGTTCGTAACCTGCATGGTGACATACCCGATTATGGCGGAAACGAGAATCAACCATCTGTATCGCGGGTATTCCGCTGAGTTATAAGTTTCGGTCATTGCCCTGCCCCCTCAAAGAAGAAATACGTATGCTCCGAATCGTGAGTCCGGCCCCGGCCGTGGTTAATTGCGGTCAAAAATAACGGTCATGCCCTGACCACCGCCCACACACATAGTGGCCAGGCCCGTTTGAAGATCTCGGCGCATCATTTCGTGAACCAGGGTAACGACCAGGCGCACTCCGGTGCATCCGACCGGGTGTCCAAGGCTTACGCCGCTTCCGTTCACATTAGTGATGGATCGATCAAGGCCCAGGCCGCGTTCGCAAGCGATATACTGAGCAGCGAAGGCTTCATTACATTCCACCAGTTGGATATCTTTGCGGCTCATTCCGGCTTTTTTCAAGGCCTTCTGCGTGGCCGGCACCGGTCCGTAGCCCATCAAGCTCGGCTCTACGCCGGCGGCTGCCGAAGACACGACTCCGGCCATGGCCGTTAAGCCCAACTCCTTAGCTTTTTTCCCGGTCATGAGAAGCACGCCGGCCGCCCCATCGTTTATTCCTGATGAATTACCGGCGGTGACCGTCCCGTCAGGTTTAAAGACCGGCTTGAGCTTAGCCAGATCGTCCATGGTCACCCCGAAGCGGGGATGTTCGTCTTGTTCGAACATAATCTTCTTGCCTTTGTCCCCGGAGACCTCGATGGGCACTATCTCTTCCTTGAACCGGCCGGACTTGATGGCGTCTTCCGCCTTGTTGTGGCTTTGCATGGCCACCAGGTCTTGCTCTTCACGCGATATGCCATATTTTTCAGCCAGATTTTCGGCGGTAACCCCCATAATCAAAGGGTTTCCCAGAAGCTTGCTGCCACAGTGAAGCGACTCCCACAAAGCATCGAGTACTTCTTGGTTCATGAAGCGCATACCCCATCTGGCATTGGGCAGGTAATAGGGGGCGCAGCTCATGGATTCAACTCCGGCCGCCAGCACCACTTCGGCGTCTCCGGAGCGTATTTCTTGAACCCCGGAAACAAGAGCCTGCATTGACGACGAGCAATTGCGTTGGACCGTGAAGGCCGGTATCTCAACGGGAAGCCCGGCTGCCAAAGCCGCTGTCCGGGCCGTGTTGGCCTCGTCGAAACATTGCGTGCACTCTCCTACGATTACCTCGTCGAGAAGATGGGGGTCGAGATTACCGGCCCGTTTGAGTAGTTCCTTGATCACCAGCGACGTCAGTATCGAGGCCTTTATGTCTTTGATCGTACCACCGAATTTGGCGATTGCGGTTCTGGCCGCCGAGACGATCACCACATCATTTTCTTTGGGCATCAGCTATTTTCCTTTTTTCCAAGTCCAGCATGTCGATTAGAAGCTTCTGGGCAGACCAAAGCCGGTTTCAGCAATGTAGTTTCTGGCCATCTCATCGGAAATCGGCGAAAATTTCATCTGCTTATAATCCCTGAAGTACCGCTGCATGTCGTACTCCATGGCAAAACCATAGCCTCCGAGTATCTCCATTCCGTGCAAGGCCGCCAGCTCTGAAGCCCGGCAGGCAACTATCTTGGCCATAGATACTTCCACATCGTATCTCTGGCCGGTATCGCAGAGCCAGGCGCACTTGTAGATCAGATTCTGGGCGTTTTCGATCTCGATGGCTATATCGGCCAGGTAGTGCTGCAATATCTGAAAACTTCCGATAGTCTTGCCAAAAGCCTTTCTTTCCTTGGAATATTGAAGGGCGTAGTTGAACGCGGCCTTGGCGATGCCTAGGGAAAAGATGGATGTGGAGATCCGTTCGGGATTCAAGGTCCCGAGCAGTTGATACCAGCCGCGATTCTCTTGCCCCAGCAGATTCTCGGCCGGAACATGTACATCTTCAAAGTGGACTTCATTTACGCCGCATCCGTGTATACCCAGCTTCGGGATGGGGCGAATGGAAATTCCTTCGCTTTTGGCGTCGATAATCAAGGCCGACAAGCCCTTTTTGCGGTCAACGGTGCTGTCGGTTATGACCAGAGTCATGAAGTAGTCGGCTTGGTGTGCGCCGGTTATCCACATCTTGGTCCCGTTAACCACATAGCCGCCGCCGCCCTTGGCCGCCGAGGTCTTTATTGCCCCCAGGATGTCGGTGCCGCCGTCGGGCTCGGTCATACATAACGCCCATTTCTCTTCTCCGGCCGCTATCCGGGGCAGGTGTTTCCGCTTTTGCTCTTCGTTTCCTATCCCTCCGATGGGCGTGGCCCCGAAAGATAGCCCGATCAGCGCACACATGGCCACAGCCGGACTGGCGATGGACAATTGCTCGGCGATGATGCAAAACTCCGTCATGCCCAGGCCGAGACCGCCGTATTCCTGGGGTATGGTTATCCCCATCGTCCCCAGCTCGGCCAGCTTCCGCAACATATCCTCGGGCAGGTAATCGCAGTTTTCGTCCACCCACCGAATGTACTGCGGGGTTAATTCCTTCTCGCGAAATCTGAGATAGGTCCCTTGGATAAGTGTCTGTTCCTCAGTAAACCGCAAATCCATTTTAGGCTCCTCTATCGCCCCTTGAATTGGGGTTTTCGTTTCTCTACGAAAGCCGCCACACCTTCCTGCAAATCTTCGGACGGCATCAACCACATGATATTGCCCCGTTCGATGGCCATAATGGCCTCCGGACTGCTACAGGTCATAGACGCATTCACGATGGCTTTGGCCGCCCGCAAAGCCATGGCGGGTTTGGCCAGGATCTCATCGACGACCTTTTCCGTCTCCCGGATCATTTCTTCACGGGAAGAAAACAACCGATTGACCAGTCCCCAGTGATAAGCTTCACGGGCGTTTATGACCTCTCCGCGGTAAATCATTTCCCTGGCCCGCCGAACCGGAACCGCTCTAGGCAGCCCGACTGTGCCCCCCCACCCCGGCAGGAGACCCAGGTTTATCTCCAACAGCCCGAAGGTGGATTTTTCAGTGGCGTACATGAAGTCACACATAAGGGCCAGCTCCAGTCCGCCAGCGTAACAATGGCCGTTTATGGCCGCGATCACCGGTTTTTCCATATTGCTGATCAGGTGCTGAAGCGCGTTGCCCATCTGGCGGATATTGTCATATCCAGTCAGGTTGTTCATCGTCTGAAAGGCATTGATGTCGCCGCCGCTGCAGAACGTTTTTTCTCCGGCGCCGGTAATGACCACGCAACGTATAGTGTGATCGAAGACAATCTCATTCAGAACGTGAAGCAGATCGCGCTGCATGACGGCGTCCAGCGCATTGCGCATGGCCTCGTTGTTCAAGGTAATCCACAAGGCCGCGTCCTTGTCGCCTTTGCGCTCACAAAGGAGCCTTTCGTATTGCATTTGCATCGTTAGCCTCCTGTCAGTTCGAGACCGGTTTCCATTTAGGAAGCGTGATTTCCGGTGAAACGTCATCGAAAACGACCTCCAGCTCCATGCCGTTTCGCAGATCCTTGGGGTCGCAACCGACAATGCTCGATATCATGCGCGGGCCTTCCGGAAGATCCACCAAGGCCAGCACATAGGGCAGGTCCTCCATGAAGGCGAAAGGGACCCCGTAGACGTTCACGGCATAGGCATATAGGGTGGCCTTTCCCGAGGCCTGGATCCATTCGGCTTCTTCGCTGGAGCAGGCCGTGCAGTAGAGATATGGGGGGTGATCTATGTGGCCGCATACTTTGCATTTTTTGAGGGTCAGCCGGTGCTCCCGGGCAGCATCCCAAAAGGGCTTCGACCACGGCGCCGCAACGGGCAGGGGTTTGATGAAATCTTCGTCTTTGCATCCCATCTTCTGTTTGAGTTTTTCTCTCATGGTCAAATCCATGGTTTGCTCCTTGGGTTCTTGAGTTGGTGTTTAGAGTGCCGGGCTGGGAATTTCGTTCCCCAAAACGGTGAAATGGGCGTCCATGAACGCACCGCCGCCACAATCCTCAATCAGGAAACGAGCGTCTTTGACCTGGGCCTTCCCGGCCTTGCCCTGGAGTTGACGAACGCCTTCTACGAAAATGGCGAATCCTACGCCCGTGCCCGTGTGCCCGAAGCTCATGGCCTCGCCGTTGGTTGAAGCGGGGTATTTGCCTCCGGGACTGGTGGCGCCCGATTCCACCAATGCTCCGGCCCGGCCCGGTTCTACGATCCCCAGTGAGTCTAGGAACATCAGCGAGGTGATGGGGTAGGCGCCGTATACCTCAAAGATATCCATATCCTTCGGACCCAGGCCGGCCCGCTCATAGGCCTTCTGAGCCACAGGCGCAAAGAATTCATACATCTTGTCGATGTTCCTGGTCTTGAAATTGATGATGCTGCGGTGACTGAAGTCGGAGGCCTCGCCCAGCACGTAAACCGGCCTGGAACAAACCTTCTTAGCCTTTTCAGCCGTCGTCATGACGTAAGCGCACCCGCCGTCGGCCAGGACGTTGCACATCAACGCCGTCAGGGGATAGGCCACCACCCGACTTTTCAGCACGTCTTCGACCGTAAGGGGTTTGTCTCGGAACATGGCATTGGGCTGCAGGTTGGCCCATTTTCGGCAAGCCACGCAAACGCTGGCCACTTGTTCTATCGTTGTCCCGGTGTAGGCCATATAGCCCTGGGTCATCATGGCGGCCAGCGCGTTGAAAGTCATTCCGTAGGGAACTTCCCATTCCAGGTCGGATCCGGCATGGGCAAAGAAGTTGATCTGTTCATTGGCTGTAAATTGGGAAAAACGCTGGGCGTGGATAACCAGGACATAGTCGGTCTCACCCGAGCGCAGAATGCCTTCGGCCGTTTTCCGGATGGAGAAGCTCGACCCCCCACCGGATATGGTCGTGGCAATGATTTTGCAGTTTTTCGCGCCTATCGCTTCCGGAAGGCGCCCGAAGAACGCCTCCGTATTGAACTCGGCGCCCATGATATGAGCCGCATTGAGCACCGCCCCGATTTCGTTCTTATTTATTCCGGCGTCGGCTATGGCCAGCTTGGCCACTCGATATGCTATCTCGAACTCACTTCGGTTGGGGTATATGCCGCAGGGGACTTCCCCCGTGCCAATAATCGCAAACTCGGCCTTTGACATGATATTGTTTCTCCCTTCAACTCTTAGACGTTGATGCTCCACCGGGCGCCCTTCTCTTGGAGGTGTCTATGCCCATAAGTCTTCCTAAATTTCCGCCGAACATCTTCCGTTTATCTTCGTCCGTGACCTCTATGTAGCCGTACTGCTCTTGCAGGTCGAGCGGCATCTTAAAATCCCTCAATCCATTGACCGCACAGGCCATTTGCATGTGCAACCCCGGATCGTCGCTGCCCCAGATAATCTTGTCGGGACCGACCCAGCGCATAGCCTCACCAAGCATCTTGGCAAACTTGCGCGGAGAGGAAAGAGCCCAGGTCACCACCAGGCTTAGGCAGACGTAAACGTTCTTGTGGGCCATGGCCACCATATTGAGTTCGTCGCAATGAGGGTATCCCATGTGGAAGGCGACGATTTTCAGATTAGGGAAGTCGCGGGCCACATCGTCCAAGAACATGGGCAGGCCGTTACTTAACTTCCCGGGTGCGCACCAGCCAAAGCCCGTATGAATGTCCAGCACGATGTCCAGTTCCTCGGCCTTTTCGTAGAAAGGCCAGAGATCAGGATCGTTTATGTGGGTGTCTTCCGGGGGGTAGAACTTGAAGATCTTGGCCCCTTTTTCCTTTACCCAGTATTCAAGCTCCCATATGGTGTTCTTGACGCCCTTGTGTTTGATGGGGGAGATGTTGGGCTGATACATGAAACGGTCGGGGTTCGATTCGACTACTTTGGCCATTTCCCCGTTGCTGCAGAACCGACCCGTATAGCCCGTCGTATCCATCATCGATTCAGGCAGAAGGCAGGCGATATCCACCCCGTACTTGTCCATGGCGGCAAGCAGTGAGGCCGGGTCGGCGCTTTTCTTCAATTCGTCCGGTTCAAGCGTCTCCATGAAGGACTTAGGCATGCCCTGCATCATCGGCCGCTTTATGGCCGCGATGGAATGCCACCACAACTTCACACCCGGAAAGTATTCGAAGGGCTCACTCTCGCCGATCAAATGGGCCTCCGGATCTATCTTGAAGAAATCATCCTGGTTAAGCTCGTTTGTCATTTGATGCTCCTTGATTATCTGCGTCGGAACCAGTACCACGAAACTCTTTCGGTTAATCTCTCTATCCGTCGCGGCCCGCCGGCTATCGGCTTCAGCCCCCCGTGGCTCAGGGCCAAAGAGATCCAGGCCAATCAAGACTTCAAGACCGACCAGGCCTATCTTCTGGGCCCGGGACCGCGGAATGGTCTCCAATGTTCTTCAAGCAAGGGCACCTCGGCTTTCCACCACGATCTTTCCAGGGCCGGCATGGGTGCGTTTTGCACTCCCTTCATGAGGATGGACTCCTGCTTCCGGCGTGCTCCAAACCCGTAGTTAGGATCGGCATATTCCCGGCCGAGCCAAGGATTCTGTATACATTCAGGCGTGATACCCGAGAGGCAGCGCATCAGGCACATATTGCATCTCTTGCAACGAACGATGTCCTCAGGGCGACCCTGCATCAGCTTGTTGGCATAGTCAGGATCTGCAAAAAGCTGGCGAGCCATGGCGGAGACATCGAACTTACCGGCTCCGATGTCCGCATCGGCCTTGACCGGATCATGCTGCGAGGCCACGATGACCGGGATCTTCAGGGCCTTTTTGAAATCCGCCCCGGCGTCGGGGATGTGTGCGGCAACCTCCTCGGTCCCTACGAGATGACAGGTCTCTTCATAACCGCCGCCGTCGGAAAGACTGATAAAGTCTGCGCCCCTTGCTTCTAAATCCTGGGCCAGGTCGATCATTTCCTCGCGGGTCAGTCCGCCCTCGACGTGTTCTTCGGCGCTGATCCGAACGCCGACGGCCACACCCGGACAGGCATACCGAATCTGCTCCATGGTTTCATTGATAAGACGCTTACGATTCCTCCATTCCCCGCCGTACATGTCTGTTCTCTTGTTTGAAAGAGGGGACAGAAATTCGTGCTCCAGGTAGCCGTGGGGGCCATGGATTTCGATCATGTCGAAACCGGCGATCACCGCCAGTTGGCAGCTTTGGGCATATTCTTTCTGCTCGCTGTGGATTTCGGAAATGCTCATCTCCCGCGTCATCTGCCCGACTAGAAACCCACGCGCCCGTTCGTTTTTGGCAAAGACCTTTTCTAGACCTTTGGTCTGCGTGTTCATGGCCGCTTCATATGGAAGACCCGCCGTGGGGGCCGGGGCCAGCTCATGCTCGTCATAGGAATGCCCCTGGCGACCGAAACCCATGCTCATCTGGGCGCTGACCAGGCCGCCGAAATAGTGGATGTGGGTGGTCAGCATGCCCAGACCCTGCAGGTGACCGGGATTAAAGCAGTGCATGTTGCGGCCCCAGACGAACTTGGCGGCCAGCCTGGTCCCCATGATGGCGCCGGTGGTGATCAATGCGGTCCCGCCCTTTGCCCGGGTGCCGTAGTAGGCTACTTCCTGCATGGTGCATTCGCCGTTGAGACCTGCCATTGTTTCGTTCATCGGAGAAAGAGCGATTCGGTTCTTCAGCTCGAATGGACCTATTTTGATCGGGCTGAGCAAATTCTTGAATTGATTTTCCGACATGCGTATCCCCTTTCATAATATTTTGTTGCTAGCTAATGTTTCTATCCATTTTTTGCCAGAATTCTTTTCTTACTTCCTTGCGGAGCAGTTTACCGATGGGCGTTTTGGGGATCTCCTCCCAAAATTCAATCTTTTTCGGGCACTTGTATCCGGCCAGCCTTTCTTTACAGAACACTATCAGATCCTCTTCGGTTACCGTAGCTCCCGGCTTCAGCGTCACCACCGCCTGAACCCTTTCCCCCCACCGCCTATCAGGCGCAGAAACAACCGCACACTCGTGGACGGCCGGATGCTGGTAGAGGATGTTCTCCGTTTCAGACGGATAGACGTTTTCACCGCCCGTGATGATCATGTCTGCCTTGCGATCGACCAAATAAAGGTATCCTTCTTCGTCCAGCCGGCCCATGTCACCGGTGTGCAACCACCCATCGCGAATCTTTTCTTGGGACAACTTCTCCCTTTTCCAATAACCGGAGGTAATGTTCGGTCCACGCACCGCGATTTCCCCAACTTCGCCGGCGGCCACCGGTTGCCCGTCATCTCCGACAATCCGGACCTCGGCCGGCACCGCTTCCTTGCCGGCGCTCAAAAGCAGCCTCGACTTAGGCCCTTCCAATTCGTGGTCGTGCGGTGGGAAGATGGTCACCAGCGGGGCGGCCTCAGTCAGCCCGTATCCCTGGGCCATAATGTTTCCGAACTTGTTCATGCACCGCTTCAGGATTTCCACTGGCATCGGGCTGCCGGAATAGATCACCAGGCGAAGACTCGACAGGTCGAATTTGTTTAATTCGGGATAGTCCATCAGCCAGTTGTAGATGGTGGGGACGGCATTCATATGGGTGCATTTTTCATCTTGAATAGCCTGGAGAATAGCTTCGAGGTCGGCGCGCTTAAGCAACACCACTTTTCCTCCCACCATCAGGCAGACCAGCACGGGCCAGATGGAGGCGTGGAAAAGCGGCAGGAACATACATGTGGTGTCGAACTCGCTAAACTTGAAGCCCAGGGCCATACCAAGAGTCGCGGACAGGAGGTTTCTATGGGAGAGCATGACGCCTTTGGGCAGCCCGGTGGTCCCGCCGGTATACATCAGAACCGCCAGGTCAGTCTCGTCAACCGAGATAAACGGATCGGCATCGGAAGCGGTCTGGACCAGGTCCTCATAGAAGATGTATTCGTCGACCGGATTGTCTAGACTGATCCAGGTATGGACACTGGGTGACGCGTTTCTTATGCCGAATCCCAGATTTTCATATCCATCGCCGGCCAGAAAGACTACCGATTCGGAATCACAGATGATTTGAACAATCTCGTTTGGCGCCAGCCTGATGTTTATTGGGACTATGACCAACCCCACTTTGGCCGCGGCAAAATAGACTTCAAGGTATTTATGGCTGTTTTCTGCAAGAATAGCGATACGTTGTTTTCTTTGGCAGTTCAGAGCCAGCAGGGCGTTGGCGGCACGATTGACCCTTCGGTCAAACTCACCAAAGGTCAACCGCCGGCTTCCGAATATCAGTGCTTCCTTGTGGGTGTGCACGCGGGCGCCTCTTCGTGGAATATCACCTAGGGTGAACATTAAGCCTCCTTTTGGAAAAGATGACGGGGCCAAGCTTATTAAGCGGCTGGCGGCCGATAAGGGCAGGTGCGGCCGGCCGTCGAGCGTCAAGACGTTTCCGTATGAATCTATACGGCTGACGTATCAGTCAGTGATGTACAGTAACTGAAGACTGGTTCTCCTGTCAAGGACTTTTTGGGGGTGGGCAAAATTTTCTTTTGGACGCGGGTGGGGCCCGATAAGGCATGATTAGGCCTGAAAAGGCCATGCTCAAACCTTATATATAATCAGGATAAGGAACGGCGGAGACTGGGATGAACTTGCTGGGTCGTAGGATTGTCAATCCGGCAATTGGATCGCTTTCGTCGTCTTTCAGGTCCTAGGCAGGAAGGGAATATAACGTAATATAAATGTTATATGAAGACTAATTGAGATACTTTCCTAAATGCTATCTGCAAACCGCCAAATGACGTATATCCCTTAATCAAAGTATCGCCATCTATTTCGAGCTCCAGATCGTGCCCATCTTTTGCCGTCAGGCGGGCCAGTGTTCTTGAATCTGAAGAATCCACCTTGATGGCTTTTAATTGCAACGGCTCAACCTTTATTTCAGCGTCACCGTATTTCCCGGAAAAGTGCTCTGAGTCATTGAATCGCACCTCGCTCAGCTCGATGGCCACCCCGTTGATATCAGTTATCTTGACGGAAATGGCCGGAGCTTTATTAGCGCGGGTCTGGTCTGTTTTATCGGCACGCAGAGCAGATATTAGAAAGGGGTAAATGAAGTCGGCCCCATCTTTAGCGGAATATCTTGAATCGAGGGTAAGACGAAAGGATAGACCTTCCATAATTCCGAGAACGGCATAAGCGGTCAGTTCTTCGTCCATGGGCCTGACAATGCCCTTGGCGACAGCCTCCTCCAAATCTCTTCTGATTGGGGCGATGATTACATCGTAGGCCCTTCTCGCTTTTTCCTTCACCTCATCTTCATCCCAGGAGCACGAAGTCCGAATCAAGCTCAGCACTCCTGAAAACGAAGAATATCGTTCATTGCCACCAGTCCATCTGTGGAGCAGTTTCAGAAAGATATCCTTCTCGTTTCGAACCACATCCCACATCTCCAGCGGCAAGAGAAGGGCCTGAAGTCTGTCGAAGCAGGCGAGCAGAAGCTCCCTTTTATTGGTAAAATAAAGGTAGAAAGTGCCCTTGCCCATTTGAAGGGCGTCGGTGATATCGCTAATTTTCACAGCCTCAAAGCCGAACTTGGAAAACAAGGTGATCGACTTGTCAATTATCTGCAACCTCTTGGCCTGGTGCAGGTCCACGACCTCAGTTTCCATTTGCAGATCGTCAGGTCGAGCATTGGCTTCCGGACCCATACCCTCGTCGCAGCCAAGAAGTCC
>JADFXK010000064.1:0-10778 GCA_015233625.1 Deltaproteobacteria bacterium
GTTCTTTGGGCAGATCCAGTTTGCCCAAATCAAGCACGACTCTTTGCCGGGGACCTTGAGGGGTGCGAAATGATTCAGTAAGTCGGTGATATAAAAAGACTTTATTGAATCCTTTATTTTGTTTTTTAATTTCACGGATAAACATGGAGATATTATATAATGATCGCCTTACAAAGTCAAGAACTATTTAAATAATATGGGTCACTACAAATTAATTTTAGAAAAAATATATAATAATATTAGCTAGTTTAATCAGAATATAACGCAAAATAATATCATTGTTATGCTTTCATGGTAAACATGGGTTAACTAGAACGGAGCAGGTCAAATTGATGGTTCAAAGGGAAGCGCAGGCCCAGCACGAGTTACAATCCTGAAGGGCCGAGTGAGTCTGATTATTTCTTGACCGGCGACCTGGAGGAAGTCTACTCAAACGGCATACTATCGAAATTATCAGATGCTTTTCCTTGAATGCGGGAAGATAAACAATTAAGATGAAGTAATTCACCTTGCGGGCTAGGCAACCGGAGCCGAAAAGTGGCGACCCTGACCACCTGCCCGCAAGGATACCAACACAGGGTGAGGGGGGGGACTTCCATGGCGGTGAAGGTTCGAGAGAAGCCCAACGGGTCAGGTGTCTGGTGGGTCTTTATAGACCACGAGGGGAAGCGGAAAGCCAAGAAGATTGGCCGGGACAAAAAAATGGCTCAGGATGTGGCCAAGAAGATCGAGGCGCAACTTACTTTGAGCGACTGCGGCCTGGTGGACAAGAATGACAAGTCTAAGACACCACTGTTCAAAGACTACGCCGACCAATGGCTGGAAGGATACATAAAGCATATGCGGCGGCATTCCACCTATCAACGATACCGTGATGTTTTGAGGATGTATGTTGTCCCGGTCATTGGAGGGATGTTTATTGATGAGATCAGACGTGGGGATATCCGCAGTCTGTTGTTAAGCCTTTTCCGAAAGGGTCTATCTCGTAGTACGATTTGCATAGTTAGGGATGTAACTAGCGGTGTCATGGGCTATGCCGTAGATGAAGAGTTGGTTGTGGTCAATCCGGTTGCCGGGATAACCAGGAGACTGAACCTGGGGCGGGATAAAAAGATTCACATCAACCCACTTAACCATGATGAAGTGGAGTTATTCCTTGGAGCCTGTAAGTCTCATTACGCGGATTATTACCCCTTTTTCTTGTGCGCTTTCCGGACGGGAATGAGGTTAGGCGAGTTGCTGGCCTTGCGGTGGGGCGATATCGACTGGAACAGTAAGTTTGTTGAGGTCGGCCGGTCTAATAAACTGGGCAAATTCAGCCCGACCAAGACCGGGCGGACGCGGCGGGTGGACATGTCGGACGGCCTGGTGGCAGAACTCCATCGGCTACAGATCACCAGGAAGAAAGAGACGCTTCGTGACGGCTTAAAGGATGTTCCCGAGATCATTTTCCACCGGGACGGCAAACCTATGGAACAGAATTTCATCCGGCGAATCTTTAAGAGGGGACTTGAAAAAGCAGGTCTTAGAGAAATCCGGCTTCATGACATCCGACACAGCTTTGCCAGCCTACTACTGACCAATGGGGAAAGCCCGGTTTACGTCAAAGAGCAATTGGGCCATAGCAGCATTCAGATGACCGTTGATGTCTATGGGCACCTGATTCCTGGGAGCAACAGAGAAGCAGTGAACCGCCTTGATCGGCAACCATCCGCAACCTATCCGCAACCAACCCAAAAAGAAAATGCGCAACAAATTGAGATTGCGCATTGAATTTATGATGTGGTGCCGAAGGCGGGATTTGAACCCGCACGGGTTTGGCCCGCCACCCCCTCAAGATGGTGTGTCTACCATTTCCACCACTTCGGCACTTTGTTGGTATAGACATTTAAATCAAACAGGGTCTGATAGCTGAGGCAGTGTATCGGTCCCTGTGTTCAAGCTTTAGGATTATCAGGCCATTATTACTTCTTTGCGTCGCCAGGCCCGGATGGTACTGCGGCCGGGTTTTTAGCCGGCGCCTTTGGAGAAGCCGGATTGGGGACCGTCCCTTTGGGCTCCGCCTTTTTCGCTGGCACTTCCGCCGCGCTCGATTTCATAGGCAGAACGGGAGGCACTTGGACCGCTCCGGGAGCCACAGGCACCTGAGCGCTATCAACCTTAGCCGGCGACCCCGGCGCAGTTTCCGGCCCCGGTTTGCTTTTAGCGTCTTCTTTGGTTGGCGCGGGCCCCTTGGCATCCTGGTACTTGCTCATGACAGAGGTGGCGGAGTGCTTGGTGGCTATCAGAGCCAGGCTCATGGAAGTGATCATAAAGATGATCGCCACCCAGGCGGTGACCTTTCCCAAGAACGGAGTGGCGCCGCTGCTGCCAAACACTGTCTGGCTGGAGCCACCAAAAGCCGCCCCTATTTCGGTGCCCTTACCGCTTTGCAAGAGGACGGTAAAAATGATGCCCAGGCACACGATAACGTGAATGATAGATAAAAATACAGTCATCTAGTTTTGTGGTAACCTCGTATCTCGTATTTTTGTTACCCCATGGTTGGGGTTGTGTCATGACCGCCGGCGTTGGCTCCTGAACGGAGATATTGAGTCTGGTTTCAAACGGGCAATGTTGTTGAAGCGGCTCAGCGATCAAAGTGAATGATCCCGATGAACGAATCCACTTTGAGGCTGGCTCCACCAACCAGTGCCCCGTCTACGTCCGGGCAGGCCAACAAATCGGCCGCGTTGTCTGGCTTAACCGAGCCACCATATAATATTCTTGTTTCGGATGCAAGCCTTTTTTCAAAAATTTTTCCCAAAAGGCCGCGCAAGAAATAGTGAACCTCTTGGGCCTGGTCATTGGTAGCTGTCTTGCCCGTCCCAATGGCCCAGACCGGCTCATAGGCAACAATGATCTTGGCGGCCTCCTCGGCGGAAAATCCCTTGAGCCCGCCCTCCAGTTGCCTGCCCAGCACCTCAAAAGTCCCGCCGGCTTCACGTTCTCCTAAGGTCTCGCCCAGGCAGAAGATCGGGATTAATCCGGCCGCCAGAGCCGCCTTGACTTTCAGGTTAACCAGGTCATCGGTTTCACCAAAGTACTGCCGCCGTTCAGAATGGCCGATGATCACATGGGTGGCCCCAGTGTCGTGGATCATCTGGCCGGACACCTCTCCGGTATAGGCGCCGGATGGCTCTTGGTGAAGGTTTTGGCCGGCCAGGAGAATAGTCGACCCCTGGATCGCCCCGGCTGCGGCGGAAAGGGCCGTAAAGGGCGGCGCCACCAGGACGTCGGCAGCTTCGTTACCCTGCAATCCGGCCTTGATCCCGTTAATCAGGTCCAGGGTTTCTTTGATGGTCTTGTGCATCTTCCAGTTTCCGGCGATCAGAGGCTTTCTTCCGCTCATGTTTATTTCTCCTCCCCACATTTTTTTAATGCGGCTACGCCGGGCAGTTCCCGTCCTTCCAGGAGTTCTAAGAATGCCCCACCGCCAGTGGAAATAAAGGATATCTTGGATGCTTCCCCGGCCTTATGGACGGCCATGTCTGTGTCACCACCACCGACAATACTCAGGGCATGGGCATTGGCCACCTGGGAGACCATGGCCATGGTCCCGCGACTGAAGGCGTCTATTTCAAAAGCGCCCATGGGCCCATTCCAGATGATGGTTTTAGCGTCATACAAAGCCTCACCAAAGACAGCCGTGCTGGCTGGACCGATGTCTAATATCATCCAGCCGGCCGGGACCTCCTGGACGGTGGTAATTTTAATGACAGCCTGGGCGTCTAGTTTTTCAGCGACCACGCAATCGACCGGAAGATAGAATTTGACTCCCTTGGCCGCGGCCTTGGCCATGATGTTCTTGGCGGTTTCGACCAGGTCGTCCTCAACCAAGGAAGTACCCACGGAGATGTTGTTGGCTTTCAAAAAGGTATTGGCCATAGCGCCGCCAATAATCATTTTGTCAGCCTTTTCCAAGATGTTTTCTAGGGCTTTAAGCTTGCCGGACACTTTCGCACCGCCGACAATGGCCACCAACGGCCGGGCCGGGGCTTCCATGGCTTTGTAGAAGTAGGTTAGCTCTTCTTTGAGCAGAAACCCGGCCGCACATTCCTTGACAAACTCGGTAATGGCGCCGACAGAGGCATTGGCTCGATGGGATACGGCAAAGGCATCATTAATGTAAACATCACATAACCTGGCCAGTTTCTGAGCAAACTCCGGGGAATTCGGTTCCTCTTCCGCATGAAAACGAAGATTCTCCAAAAGAATAACTCCGCCCGGAGGCATTGCGCCGATCATGGATTCCACCTCCGCCCCGATGCAATCCGGGGCTAAGGGGACATCTCTTTGAAGCAGTTCGGAAAGCCGCCTGGCCACCGGAGCGAGACTATATTTTTCATCCCGTTTTCCCTTGGGCCGACCCAAGTGAGAAGCGAGAATGACCTTGGCTCCCTTGTCCATGGCATAGCGGATGGTCGGCAAAACGGACCGGATTCTGGTGTCGTCGGTGATGTTTCGTTTGTCATCAAGGGGGACGTTAAAGTCGGTTCGGATGAACGCCCTTTTTCCGGCAAAGTCCAGTTCGTCTATGTAACGCATTAGCTCAGCCTCTTTCCAACGTATTCAATCAGATCAACCATCCGGCTGGAGTAGCCGAATTCATTGTCGTACCAGGCCAGCACCTTGACCATCCGATTTTCCATAACGGAGGTCAGGGGGGCATCAAAGACGCAAGAGTAGGTGGTGGTGTTGAAGTCGGACGAAACCAGCGGTGCAGTGTTATAATGGATTATGCCCTTTAAAGGCCCTTCAGCCGCGGTGCGCACGGCCTGGTTGACTTGCTCAATGGTCACGTCTTTGGCCACTTCAACGACCAAATCGACTAAAGACACGTTGGGAGTGGGCACCCGGATGGACAGGCCGTCTAATTTGCCTTTCAACTCCGGGAGGACCAGGCCCACGGCCGTGGCGGCGCCGGTGGTCGTGGGGATCATGGCCATGCCGGCAGATCGGGCCCGACGCCAGTCGCTGTGCAGATTGTCCAACAGCCGCTGATCCATGGTGTAGGAATGGATGGTCGTCATCAGGCCCCTGATAATGCCAAAATTTTTATGAATGACACTGGCCATGGGAGCCAAACAATTGGTAGTGCAGGAGGCGTTGGAGATGACATGGTGGGCCTTGGGGTCATAAGTGCCCTCGTTGACGCCCATGACAAACGTGCCATCAACCTTTTTGGCTGGGGCGCTGATGATAACCTTTTTGGCGCCGGCGGTCAGGTGTTTGGCCGCAGCATCCCGGTCTTTGCATCGGCCGGTGGATTCCACCACCACGTCAACGCCCCGGTCTTTCCAGGGGAGATCCGAGATGTCACTGGTGACTTTGAGGACTTTGATCTTGTTCTTGCCGACGAGAATGGTATCACCATCGACCGTCACGTCCTCTTTGAGGGTCCCGTGGACCGTATCATACTTGAGTAGATGAGCCAACTGGGCCGGTTCACCCAAATCATTGGCGGCTAAGACGTCAATATCGGCGCCCTTATTTAAGATTGCCCGCATGACATTCCGTCCGATCCGTCCAAATCCGTTGATGCCTACTTTAATTCCCATAGTTGACTCTCCTTATCAGAAAGGTAAGTTGTTTAGATTGAGTGATGCTCCCGGCCATAAATTACCGGGCATCCGGGGCTCTGCCCCCCGACTACTCCCATTGACATAAGCATCTTGCCCATGAGCTTTTATGTATCACCTGATGGCGAATACAACCTGCCACTTTATCAAAAAAACTGCGGCAGTATAAGCAAAACACATTTTTTTGTCAACGGTGGTTTTCCAACAGGTTTTTTCAGCCTGCGTCGGTTTTGGCGATTACGCAGGAAAATGAGACTGAAAGATGACGATTCATCTCGGCATTGATGTGCTGAATCTTCTCACCAAGCAATTCATAAAGAATGAAATCCCCGGGGCCGGGTCGGTCTCATGGGGCGTGCTTGCGGCGCGTCTCGGCAGGTCCACAAATCAAATTGGGGTGGCGTTAATCCGCCTGATCAGGTTTAAGGTCTGGTGACTAGATGACCGATGTGATCATCGCCAAACTTGGGCTTACACTATAAAAAAAATCGCTTGATTCGTCAATCTTTAATTCGCCGGGTAGGTCATAAAATGGACAACTAGGCTAAACTATGACGATTGGCTTGATATCCCGGTCTTTGAACATAAGAGACATAATCAGGGCCGGACAAACTTCACTTGACGGTTTCCGGCCGGGCGTGGCATCATTAAACGCGTATTATCCGCATGATCGTTATGAAATCCTTAGAATCAGGGCAGCCATCTCTGCTCCGCCGGAGCCGGAAGTGCGGGTGGAAAAGGATAACAACTTATGAAAACCATTGGGATAGTGATTCCCTGGTTTGGGCGTGGGCTTAAAGGCGGGGCCGAACAATTGGCCTGGCAGGTGGCTTCGCGTTTGGCGGAACGGGGTCATCAGATAGAAGCTTTGACTACGTGTTGTCGTGAGTTTTCAGCAGATTGGGCCAAAAATCATTACCGGCCCGGAAATTATGAAGAAGGCAATATTATCGTCCGTCGTTTTCCGGTGGACGGTCGGGACCATGGCCGCTTTAGTCGGATTAATGCCCACATGTTGGGTCTTTCAACGGCCCAATTGAAACCGGGAGTCAATCCCGTCGCGGATGAAGATGCCGCGCTATTCGTTAATCATAGCATCAACTCCGAGGCCTTATTGGCTTATCTCAAGGAACATAGGGAAAGGTACCACGCCGTTATCTTTATCCCCTATTTGTACGGGCTGATACTTCAGGGGGTCCCGCTGGTCGCCGACCGGGCCTATCTGCAGCCTTGTCTGCACGATGAAGTTTATGCTTACTTGCCCCAAGTGGCCAGGACTTTTTATCTATGCCGGGGCGTCCTGTATAACAGCGAAGGCGAGATGATTTTAGGCTCACACCTGTATGGGCCGGCTATTACGGCCAAAAGCTTTTTTGTCGGTTCGGGAACAGAGTGTCTGAGTGATTGTGATCTGAATCTATCCTCAGTCCGCGGATTTGATCTCCCTCAGACGCGTTACATCTTGTGTTTGGGCCGAAAAGACCCGACCAAGAACACTCATTTAATAATAAACGCCTTTGCCCGATTTAAGGAACGACACCCGGCCTCCGACCTGAGGTTGGTATTTGCCGGCCCTGGGCAATTGCCGGTGGGACGGGTGCCGAACGACGTGCTTGACCTCGGCCTGGTGACCGAGCCGGAAAAGGAAGCCCTCCTGGCCAACTGCCTGGCCTTGTTTCAACCAAGTTGCCACGAGAGCTACTCTCGGGTGATTATGGAAGCCTGGATGCATAAACGGCCCGTCGCGGCCCATCAGGAATGCCTGGCCACCAGTGAAGTCGTGGGACGGGCGGACGGCGGCTGGGTGGCTGATACCGAAGCTGACTGGGCTGAGTTGTTTTCCAAAGTTGATCTAATGGACGGCGATGAGTTGACGGCCCGAGGTGGCCGCGGGCATGCTTATGCTCAGGAGAATGCCGATTGGTCTAAAATCATTGACCGGTACGAGAAGATATTAAGGGTTTCGGATGATGGTCCCGTGGTCACCCGACCTCGACCCACAAGGCTGGAAGAAATTCATCAGCTACTCCCGGATATCGCCGTTGGCGACGTCATTACCAATCAGGCTGTGGTCATAAGAAATCACCTGCGCGACCTGGGTTACCGTTCCAAGATATTCGTCCTTCGACAACCGAGCGATCAGATCGCCCATGAGGCCTCAGTCTTAAACAAGACGGATTTATCCAATAAAGCCGGTGTGATTTATCACCACTCCCCTGGCTCAGACCTGACACCTGTGGTTGTGGCTCATCCGGGGCCCAAGGCGCTGATCTATCATGATATCTATCCCGCCGAATTCTCCAGGCCATATCATCCTGAATTAGCGAAGGTACTTGAAGATGGTCGCCGGGACCTGCCTCTTTTGGCCAGACATTTTTCTCTGTCGATAGGCGGTTCACAATCTAGCGCGGCTGAATTGGAGGCCTGTGGCTTCCACCATCCCTACGTTCTCAACCTGACCATATGCCCTGACAAATGGGCCGGCCCTCCTGATCCGACCTGGATGGCCCGGTTACAAGACGGCCGGGTGAATCTGCTGTTTGTTGGTCGCATTGCGCCTAATAAGGGGCAAGATCATTTGTTGGAGTCGTTCCATCATTATCTAGCCCTCGATCCTTACGCTCGCCTGGTCATCGTTGGCTCCTTTATTGACCATGATCCCTTTTATCGACATCTGATCCAAATCATAAACAAATTAAGCCTGCAAAGACATGTTATGATGACCGGGCAGGTGAGTGACTCACAACTTCAGGCCTGCTACCAGACGGCCGATTTATTCTGGTCCATGAGTGAGCATGAGGGGTATTGTGGGCCGTTGGTGGAGGCGATGTGGTTTGATGTTCCGGTACTGGCCTACAATGCCGCGGCTGTGCCTGAAACCATGGGCCGGGCCGGCATATTATTTAATCGGAAGGATAACCTGGCGGAGGTGGCCGCGCTGGCTAAGATTATTGTGACAACGGACTCCCTGCGAGACACCGTCCTCAAATACCAACGGCAACGTCGGCAAGATTTCCGGCCGGAGACGATCTGGCCGGTACTAGACGAGATCGTCAGCCGGTTCGAAGCGAATCAAGCTTAGGCCCTGTGGCCGATTACTTGTTACTATTTGCTTGTAAAAAAACTCCTTTATGACGGGACAACACCTTAGGCAGGTCTTCCGTTAAAAACACGGAGCAGCGGCAACCAACCATAAAAATCCAACTTCGCCAAAAGCGGCAACTCGGCAGTAAACCAGCAACAAGCAACCAGCAACGAGCAACAAGCAACCAGTAACACCGGGCAAAGCATAAAAAGCTGCGCTCACTCCTGGAACAAGGCCTGCTCCAAGAACCGGAAACCCAAATCCAGCAAGGCTTCGTCGTCCTCTTTGATTTTCTCCACCACAGCTTCTTCCACCTGGTAGGTCTTCAGGAATTCAGTGTTGAAAACAAATTCCCGGAATACGTCAAGGTTATATAAGGACACGATAACCTTTTGGAGCTGCCGGTCGTCCAGTCGTTTGGCTTCATCGCGGCCGGGGTGAAAAACGATGTTGAGCATCCGGTCATTGACTCGGGTATAGGGAGACAATCCCTGATCCTCTCGCCACTGGGCCACCGTCTGAATCTTTGTCTCTTTCATCCCCTGGCAGTTTGGAGTATCCAGCGGGAAAAAGAACTCATCATGGCTGTCATCCGTGCCGCGTCGACCGGAAGCCCGGCCCAGGGGGTAAAGCCGACAGCAGGTGGGGCGGTCCTCATAGACCCGGCATCCCTTGACCGTCACCAAGAGGCAGGTCCGGGTGGGCGGATCGGACATTTTCAGGGAAATGACCGGAAACCCAGACTGGGGTTCGATTTGAAACAGGGTATATTTTGAGAGAAAGTCGTCGGAATGGAGACCAAGCGCCTTTTTTAGTCGCAGAACGTCGTAGGGAGTCAGTGGCAAGTGCTTATTACGACAGCATGAATTAAAGCAGGATATCTTCTTGTGGCAAGCAAAATTGAAGGTATCGTTCGGACCCAGGCGGTGCTCGATCATGTCCGAAGGGCTAAGCGATTGAGTCATGGTATTTCCTCTAAGGGAGTTTAGTTAAGGCCGGAAATGAAGCCCCGGCTGCTGATCTGGTGTGATAAACATAATGACGGGCCGGAAAAGGGAACACCTGCTCCCTGGAGTTACCCAGCTCAGGAAAATCCCCCGGTGCCGCATCCGCCGGTGGTCGCGCCCAAAGACGGAGAGGCTTCTGATGATTTGGTTCCCCGACTGGAAAAGCAGGACATGATTCGTTTTGTCTCTTCAGAGCCGCAACGGGGGCAGTCGCATTTTCCGTTATCTGATGCAAAGACCAGCCGTTCAAAATTATGACCGCATTTACGGCATTCGTGTTCATAGATAGGCATGATTTAGTCCTTATTTTACTTCCAACATCTCAATCAGAAATAACCCGTCCGAGAGAATCATCGTCGGGTTGCCAGGCCGGATAATCGCAGGAGGCCTGGAATTATTACACCGGCTCACCGGCAAGTCGCAGTATGGCTCGGCAAAACTGTTGAAAAGAGTGCGACGGATTAGCCGCTCGCCCTTGCCACCGGGTAGTCAGATACGGCCCCATTCTTCTGGCCCATTCGACCTTATCTTCGCTTTTGGCGCCGATGGTCTTCTGAAACAACTCCCAGGTGCCACAAATACTATCTTGCCTGTAGGTGTCGATTTTATTTAGTCGGGCCTTGGGAAAGGCCTTTTTTATCGCCGTCGGATCCCCCAGGTAGAAGGCTTCTGTTTCTTCGATGGCGATTCTGAATAATGCGGTTGGGGCCGGGTGACAGTAACCAAGAAGACTGTTCAACCGGTCCTTGAGTTCCGGGCAGTCCTCGTCGTCCAAATCGACCAGGACCAGGATGCGGTCCGTATCCGGATCCAGCGCCTTGCCGTAGGCTCGGAGCTTGGCTGGGAGTTGATCCAACAGGCCCTGGTGGCGAGGTTCCGGTTCTACTGAGGGATTCTTAGGTATTTTCCCTTTGCCCCGGTGTGGAATTACCTTGAACGTATGGGCTTTCGGGAGGAAGCGGGGCAACCATGTCTTGAGCAGGGCTTCCTCCGATTTCCCCTCGACCAGGAAATGTATTCTCATCCTAAAGATCTCTCCTCAAAATGATTGCTATACCACAGGCT